>JAZOCZ010000153.1:0-3597 GCA_045596755.1 Eubacteriales bacterium
GGTGAGATGAATATGTCTGTTGGAGACTCCAACGGGTATATCACCTTCATCCTTTGGTTTGCCGTTATTGTTTTCAATAACCTTGGATACAAGCTCTTTGAGCTGTTGTTCGGTATATTTCATAGATTCGCTCCTTAAATGATTCTGAAATTGTCTGCCATAACGCATCTGCGTTTTCTTGTGAAGGAACGGGCAGACGTGATACCTTCGCCTGTGGGGCCTGCTATTGTAAAGGTTGCGTGACCTTCGCCGCCGAAGCCTATACCTGCATAGGAAGGAGCGTTTTTAACGAAAATAGTTGTTTCAACTGCCTTTGCGAAAGCGGAAAGATGTTCGATATTTTTAGAATGCATGTGAGCCGTATGTCTGTTTCCATGTTCAGCCTTGCAAGCCAAATCGATAGCTTCATCAATGTTTGCAACTCTTACAATGGGAAGAATAGGCATCATAAGTTCATGCTGAACGAAATCATGCATAAAGTCTGTTTCAGCGATAATGCAACGGATGCTCTTGTCAACGTTTACGCCAATCTTTGCAAGGAGAACGTCTGCATCACGTCCAACACAGTCACGGCTTACGGATTTAACCGTTTTACCTGCTTTGTTGGTTTTTTCTTCAAGAACGATTTTTGCAAGCTTGTCAGCCTGTTCTGCATTTATAAGGTATGCTCCGTTTTTCTGCATTTCGGAAATGAGCTGATCTGCAATATTTGCAAAAGCAAAAACTTCTTTTTCTGCGATGCAGGGGAGGTTGTTATCGAAGGTGCATCCGTCGATAATATCTTTTCCTGCTTTTCTTATATCAGCCGTATCGTCAACGATAACGGGAGGGTTACCCGCGCCTGCTCCAATAGCTTTCTTACCCGAAGAAAGAACCGCACGTACAACGCCTGGACCACCTGTGCAAACCAAAAGCTTTATTTTGGGATGGGACTGCATAACTGATGCAGAATCCATTGTAGGCTTATCCATTGAGCAAACAAGAATTTCGGGTCCGCCTGCTGCTGAAGATGCTCTGTTTACAAGGTCAACAGCGTAGTTAGACGTACAGATAGCACCTGGGTGAGGATTGAAAACAACACCGTTTCCTGCGGCTATCATACCGATAGAGTTACAAATAACTGTTTCGGAAGGGTTTGTACTTGGAGTAATTGCGCCAACAACTCCGAAAGGAGCCATTTCTGTAAGGGTCAAGCCGTTGTCGCCCGTTTTTGCTTCTGAAACAATATCTTCAGTTCCTGGAGTTTTTTCAGCAACCAGGATATGCTTAAGACGTTTATGCTCAACCTTACCCATTTTTGTTTCAGCAACGCCGATTTCTGCCATTATGGGTGCTTCCTCAATAGTGAGACGACGGATTTCTGTTATAATCTTTTCTCTCTGTTCAACCGTCATGGAGCGGACAGCCTTGTAGCCTTTCTCAGCCGCATCAATAGCTTCATTCATGTCGGAATAAATACCGATGAGCTTTCTACCGTTGTATTCTGTAGAAGTATAGCTTGAAGCAGATGAAACGTTGCCTTTTATAATATTTTCAACTATTTTTCTGATTTCTGCTTCTGTGATTTGTGCCATTTTATTCACCTTCCCGTTTATTTATTTGCAAGTCTCTGGGTATCAATAGCAATCATGTATTCTTCATCCGTAGGAATAACCCACGTAGCAACTTTTGCGCCTTCTGCTGTGATATCGAAAGGAATACCTCTCTTGAAATTCTTATTTCTTTCTTTGTCAATCTTAATTCCGAGATAATCCATATTGTCGCATACTTTTTCACGGATTGTCCAATCGTTTTCACCAATACCTGCGGTGAATACAACTGCATCAAGTCCGTTAAGTTCAGCAACGTATGAGCCGATATGCTTCTTTATACCGTTGACAAGAATCTTTATTGCAAGCTCTGCTCTCTTGTTGCCTGCTTCGGCTGCTTCGTTTACGTTACGGCAATCGTTGGAAATTCCCGAAACACCGAGAAGTCCGCTCTTCTTATTGATGATATCTTCAACTTCTTGTGCCGTATAACCCTTTGTTTTCATAAGGTAGGGAACAATAGTGGGGTCGATGCTTCCTGAACGTGTACCCATTTCGATACCTTCTTGTGGGCTGAAGCCCATGGACGTATCTATTGCTTTTCCACCGTCTACGGCTGTGATGGAAGAACCGTTTCCAAGGTGGCAAGTGATTATTTTCAATTCTTCAATGGGCTTACCCAAGCATTTTGCAAGCTGTGCGCTTACGTATCTGTGAGAAGTACCGTGGAATCCGTAACGACGGATTTTGTCGTTTTCATAAAATTCGTAGGGGATAGGGTAGATATATCTGAAATCTTCTATTTCAGAGTAGAAGGAAGTATCAAAAACAGCAACCTGTGTAACCTCTGGCATAAGCTTGAGACAAGCTTTCATACCTGCAAGGGCAGGAGGGCCATGGAGAGGGTTGATGGGAACAATCGTTTCAAGATATTTGATAACACTTTCTGTAACGATTGAGGATTCTTTGAGCTGTTCACCGCCGTGAGCAACACGGTGTCCAACTGCATCTATTTCGGAAATTGATTTTATAACGCCATATTCGGCAGAGCAAAGGAGTTCGAGAACACGCGCGATTGCAACACCGTGATTTTCAAGATTGAGTTCTTCAAAAAAAGGTTCTGCATTTGGACGTTTGTGAGTAATCGTTCCGCCTGCGCCGATTCTTTCGCAATTACCTTTTGCCAAAACTTCTGAACTTTCCATATTGAAAAGTTGATATTTGAGGGATGAGCTTCCTGCGTTCAATACAAGAATTTTCATGATTATTATATCCTTTCGGTTGATTTATTATATACTAATTCAATATTATTTTCATTACAGAATCCAACCCATTTTTCTGCGGGTTCGGAATCCGTAACGATAACGTCAATGCTTGAAGCGTTGCACACCTTGACGAAGGATTTCTTATCGAATTTTTCAGAGTCAAGAGCAAGAATGCATCTTTCCGCTGAAGCAAGCATGGCTTGTTTTATAAGGCTGTCGTTTTCGTTGGAATCAGTAACTCCAAGGTTCATATCAAGTCCTTTGCATGAGCATATGGCTGTGTCAACATGGTATGAATTTATCATCTTTTCAGCCGATGAACCCGTAAGGGAAAGAGCACCTTTTTTGAGTACACCGCCCGTAGACAGAACCGTCCAATCATGTTTTTCCGCAAGCTCTATGAGAATTTTTACGGAATTTGTTATTATGGTAAGGTTTTTCTTTTCTTTTATTCTTTTTATGATGTAGAGAGCCGTTGAACTTGAGTCAACCATTATGCGCTCACCGTCGCATATAAGTTCACAAACTTTTTCGGCTATTGTCTGTTTTTGTTCAACGTTAACGCCTTCACGGATGTTATAGGGCAAATCCAAAGTGTTTGTTCGCTTTGATACTGCGCCACCGTAGGTTTTTGATACAAGTCCTTCTCTGTCCAACTTTTCAAGGTCGCGACGGATTGTTTCTTCCGTTACTTCGAAATCTTTTGCAAGTTCTGCTACTATTACCTTTCCGCTGGCGGAAAGTCTTTCAAGAATTTTCCTTCTTCTTTCGATTGCGAGCAAAGGATTCCCCTCCTTAACTTA
>JAZOCZ010000154.1:0-22698 GCA_045596755.1 Eubacteriales bacterium
CCTGTGCTACATTAGCATTCTTGTCAGCTCATGTATTATATATTATTTTTTTCCGTTTGTCAATATCTTTTTTTAAAAAAATGAAAGGAAGCTAACGTCGAGGCATTAGGTAAGGAAATTTTCCTCGCTACGTTTCGAAAAATAATTATTATAATAATTTTTAATGATTTTTTTTGGTGCGCGACATCAAGAAGTCAAACTAATTCAAATCCATAATAACTTTCTTCACCATGTAAAGCAATAGCGTTTAAAGTTTTTGGGGTTTGGGGGCTTTTTTCAAAAAGCCCCCGATATAATATCAATCTTCTTCCGTTTCCTTCTTTCTTACCATTCCAATAACCTTTATTTGGTCAGCAGTAAAGGTTTTTGCAGGCTGTGCACGGTCAGCGTTCATAAGCTTGACCTTAATTTTTCCTGTAAGGAAATTACTTTCGCAGATTACACCCTGACCTTGAGGCGTTTCAACAAGGGAATCAACCTTTGGGAAGGTTGCATATTCCATTTCATAAACCTTCTGCTCATAGCTGAGACAGCACATAAGTCTTCCGCAGTTGCCCGAAATTTTCGACGACGTAAGGGAAAGGTTTTGTTCCTTTGCCATTTTGATGGAAACCTGTGCAAACTCCTTCAAAAATTCCTTACAGCAGAAAGGTCTTCCACAAATACCAAGACCGCCCAAAAGTTTAGCTTCATCACGGACACCTATCTGTCTCAACTCAATTCTTGTATGGAAAAGTCCTGCCAAGTCCTTTACAAGTTCTCTGAAATCAACTCTGCCGTCTGCAGTATAGAAGAAAATAAGTTTGGAATTATCGAATGTATATTCAACGTCCACAAGTTGCATAACAAGACCAAAGGCAGCAACACGGGATGCCCAGAGCTTTTTTGCTTTTTCTTCAAGTTGTTTGTTTTTGGCATACTTTTCCTTATCTTCATCCGTTGCTTTTCTGATGACACGTTTAAGGTCTGCCACCAACTCTGACATTTTCACAACCTTATTAGGAACGGAAATGAATCCAAATTCCATTCCCCTGCTTGTATCAACGATAACGGCTTCGTCAATGGAAAGTTCCAAATCAACGGGGTCGAAATAATATGTTTTTCCGCCTTCTTTATAACGAACGCCAACTACGGTTACGGTTTTCGTAGGGTCGTATGCTTCGGGAACTTCTTCCGTCACTTCAATATCTTCAGATTTAACCTCATCGTTGTGAACAACTTCGTAGAGTTCAGCCACAGTATTTTTCTTTGGCTTTTTTACTTCCTCAGCCTTTACTTCCGCAACTTCACCATTGTCGGAAGTTTTTACTTCTTCCCCAGCAGTTTTTTTAGGTTTGTTTTTATTTTTCTTCCAGTAAGGGTTGTATTTTTTCTTTTTCTTATCTTCCATAATCTATATCCATTCTTTTTTATGCTCTATTTATATCCACGCAAAGTTTTGCTATGCATGATGTAAAATTCCCATTCGATTCAAGGGATGAAACAGTTTCAATAATGCTGTCCGAAAGGTTTATAAGTCTTACTGTTGAATTCGAAGCATAACGCTCCGCTTCCGATTCCGTAAGCAAGCAAAGGTCATTTTTCCCTTTTTTATAAAGGAGCGTATCCCTCACACCGTACAAAGCAAGGAACAAAAGTCTTACGGCTACGTCTCGCTTTGTTTTATATGAATTTAAAATTTTCGTTGTCTCATACCCGCTTTTTTTACCAAGCAGACAATCCACAAGCGAAAGAGCAGTTTCCCGTTCAGCCACAGCGCTTTTTTCAAGGAAACGCACGGCTCGTCCGTAAAATCCCTCGGAAAGTCTTACGGCATTATTGATTTTTTCCTCTGATTCCTTTGGGTATTTATTTTTCAGAATTGAGAAAAGTTCGTTTTTATCAAGAGAAGAAACGGTAAGCAACGTTGCCCTTGAAAGCACCGTTGGAAGAAGGGATTCCTTCTTTTCCGTCAGTATAAAGAATACAACGTATTCAGGGGGTTCTTCAAAGGCTTTAAGCAACGCGTTCTGTGCCTGATTAGTCATATTTTCACAATGGTCTAAAATATAAACCTTTTTTTTCGCTTCGTTTGGGGGAATATTTATGCTTTCCGTAACACGTCTTACTTGTTCTATTTTAAAAGAAGAAGTTTCGCCCTTATTTATAACGATAATATCGGGATGCATCTCAGCCTCTGCCTTGCGACAGCTTTCACATTTTCCACAAGGCTCTCCGCCACAGAACAATGCCTTTGCACAATACAGGGCAAAATCAAGTTTACCTGCTCCCTCACCGCCTATAACGATATATGAATGAGAGACAGTCCCATTTTTTATCAAAGACAAAAACCTTTCTTTAAGTTCTGAATTAAGCCCGAATTTCTGCATCTTAAAAACCTCCAAGTGTATAATACCACATTTTTTCACGTTTGAAAAGGGTTTTTTTGAAATTCGTAAAAAAATATTTAAAAGGGAATAATTTTGTATTGTAATTCAAAGAGAAAAGTGTTACAATGTATAAAATTCGACAAAACTTTTTAAGCGGAGGCAGTTATGATAAATAAAAGCGTTAAAGTTTTTCACATGGCAGACGCACATCTGGATTCGCCTTTTTCCATTGGTTCTCCCTCTGAATCAGAACAAAGGCGTATTCAATTAAGGGGAACTTTTTCCTCGGCAGTATTTTTCGCAAAATGTGAAAAGATAGATATATTTTTAATTTCAGGGGACTTATTCGATGCAAGATTCGTTACAAAAGACACAGTTGATGCTGTCATGCGTGATTTTGCATCTCTTCCATCTTGTAAGTTCTTCATTTCCCCAGGAAACCACGACCCATACAACGAAACCTCCGTTTACAAAAATTACGCCTTTCCCGACAACGTACACGTTTTTTCAGGGTCAAAGGAATGCGTAAGATTGGAACCCCTGGGGGTTTGCGTTTACGGTGTTGGATTCACTGCAAACGAATACATAAGCTCACCTGTTGCAGGATACGGAAAACTTGACAGAGATATGATAAACATTCTCGTTTGCCACGGAGATATGACACCTTCTTCAAAATACGGTCCTGTTACGGTTAACGATATTGCTTCGTCAGGTTTTGAATACGTTGCTTTAGGGCATATTCATCAGAAAACCGAACTGCTGAAAGCGGGAGATACGTATTATGCATACCCTGGGTGTCTGCAAGGCAGAGGCTTTGACGAAACGGGTCACAAGGGAGCGTATTACGGAATAGTTTCCAAAGAAAAAACGGAAATGTATTGGAAACAATTTTCCATAAAACGTTATGAATGGATAGAATGTGATATATCGGGTGTTTCAAACAAAGCGGAGGCTGTTGAAACCATTCGTCCAAGACTTTCCGAATTTTCAGCCGATACAGCTTTGAGAATTACCCTTTTGGGTACTGTAAAAGGTGCTTTTATTCTTACCGCTTCGGATTTCGGAGAAAGCAACGCTTTACCTTACAGAATAGAAATTATCGACAAAACCGTTCCCGAACCTGACGTTTCCACTCTCGAAAAGGAAAACACGTTAAAGGGACTTTTTTACAGAATTGCAAAGGAAAAGCTTGAAAACGCTTCCGAGGAAGAAAAAAAGACTATTAACTCTGCAATAAAATATGGACTTGCCGCATTGGAAGGCAGAGACATTCCAATGGATCCAAACAATTAAAGGAGGGAAAAAAGTGAAACTAATAATTAAAAAACTTGAAATTATCTCTTTTGGATGTTTGAAAAATAAGACATTGACACCTTCCGAGGGAATTAACAAAATCACCGCTCCTAACGAAAGCGGGAAAAGCACCCTCGCCGCATTTATCAAATTCATTTTCTACGGATTCGGAAGTTCCAAAAAGGACATAATGGACAGCCACAAAAAACTGTATCTTCCTTGGGACTCACCCTTTGCCGCAGGTTCGGCAGAAATTTCTGCTGACGGTGTGCTTTACAGAATCGAACGTAAATACGCTCCCTCCCAAAAAGAAGTTTTGAGCATAACGGAAGTATCAACGGGAAAAGTTGTATACAAAGGGCTTTGCCCAGGAGAAGTTTTTTTCGGTGTTGATATGGAAACTGCTGAAAAGACCTTCATTTTCGACCAATACTGCGCACTTACCGCCCGCGACAGCGAGCTTTTTGATAGTATCAGAAATATTATTTTTTCAGGTGATGAAAGCGGCAAAAATGAAGCCGCACTCAAACGTTTGAAAGAGGCTAAAAAGGAGCTGAAAAACTCCCGCGGGGGCGGAACTATCGAAGCCCTTGAAAAAGAGTTCACCAGCTATAAAACAGCTTACGACAAATCCATGGAGAAAATTTCCACATTGAAGGACATAAGTTCTCAAATAGCCTTACTTGAGAAAAACATCGAACGAAACAACGCAAACGAGAAAAAACTTTTAGCAGAAAAAGAAAACCTTGAAAAATACGAATCTCTATTAAAACTTCACGAGCTTGAAGAATTGGAAAAAGAAGCGATAAACGCAGAAAACGCATACAGAATCGCTGTTTCAACCCTTGAAGATGCAGGCGTTCCCGACGGTGAACTTATAGAAAATCTGGTGAACGTAAACGCTGAAAAACTCTCGAAGCAATCAATTTCCGCTGAACTTACAGCAGGTATTTCAAAGGTTGAAGGCGAACTTTCGTCTCTCAATTCAAAAAACATCGAAAGTGCGGAAAGCACGGAAGAAATAAAAGAAAATCTTTCAAAAAAATCAAGCAGTACAAAACTCTCCTTTGGTGTAGCAGGCGTTTCAGGTATTGCAGGTATAGTTTTTGCATTATTGAACCCCGAATCCATTCCTTTAGCCTCAACTTTTTCAGTTATATTGATGATTTTAGCGGCAGTATTTACATTCCTTGCAGTTTCCAAGAATTTTGCAAAGGGTAAATACATAAAAGGATTTGGCGTCAACACGGAAACAGAGCTTCTCGCTTTACTTAACGTAAGAGAAGAAACAGTTTCACAGATATCACAGAAAAAAGAGGAAAAAGCAGAACTTAAAAACCGTCTTGAAGCGGTAAAAAAGGATCTTTTACAATGTGAAGAAACTTTATCTTCGGTTTTAGGACGTTATTTCAAGAATTCCACAGAGGATTCCGCAGAGCTGATAAGAAAGCTAAGAGCCCTCACAGAAAAGGTTGCCGAAGCAAAAAAAGTTGCAGAAAGCCAAAGAGAATCGTTAAGAAAAACATCAGAACTTCTTGACAGAGAAACGTTGCTCGAAAAGGCAAAGGGAGCTGTCAAACCCGAACGCCCATCGGAAGAAATTGAGAAGCAACTCAAATTCGTTCAGAACGGCAAACGCCTCATGGAAGAAAAGATAATAGAAGCGAAGAAAGAAAAAGCCGTTATTGAATCATCCATTGTTCCCCCTGCAGTTATGTTCGAAAAAGCGGAAGCTGTTTATAAAAAGCTTAATTCTTCAAAAGAACGACTTGAAGCTATAGAGCTCGCCATCGAGATTATAGAAAAAGCAAGCGACGAAATGAAAGCAACTCTTGCACCAAAGATAACTTCATATGCCTCAGAGCTTTTTGAAATAGCAACAGACGGCAAATACAAGGCTCTCAACGTAACGACGGAGCTTTCACTTACCACTGACGACGGTGAAACAGTAAAAAGTGCAGAATATCTCAGTGCGGGAGCAAGAGCGACGGCATATATCTGCTTACGTCTTGCTTTACTCAAAGCGGTTTACAACGACACGTTCCCTATTATTATTTTTGACGATGCTTTCGTTCGCCTCGATGCAAAACGTCTTGAACAGATAAATAAAGCTATTATGTCATCCCCTGCGAAGGATACGCAGATATTTATCTTTTCAGCCACCGAATAACAAGGCGATGTAAAAATTGGGGTGTTTTTGAAAAAACACCCCAACCCCCAAAAACTTTAATTGCTATCGCACTTGCGTGGAAGCATCTCCCGCAAGTGTTTTTTAATCAACAATTTTTCGCCCATTGGAAGAAAAATTTCCTTTATTCCGAATTCCGCATTCCGAATTCCGCACTCCGAATTATAAAGAAATCACCGCTCCCATAGTTCCACGGAGTCCGTTTGTTTTTCTGTGAGAATGGAAAATGTCAGGGTTACATGCGGTACAATGTGAGCTTGAATCAATATTTATAACGCCTGAATTTTTAAGAATTTCCTCATTCATCGAAACAAGGTCAGCATAAAATACGTTTCCAGACTTTTTTATATGTCGCAAAGCAAAATTTGCGCCTCTTTCCTTTGAAACTGATTCCACAAAATCCTCCTTTACTTCAAAGCAACAAGAGTGAATACAATGTCCTATTGCGACAGTTATTTCTTGGGAATTTACGCCATACTCTGAAAAAAGCTTCACAGCTTCTTCGCATATTCCCAAAACAGTACCTCTCCAGCCTGCATGGACAGCACAAACCACGTTTCCACCGTAAAACAATACGGGTACACAGTCTGCCATTCTGATAAGAAGGGATATACCCTTCTTATTTGTGATGAATCCGTCACATTCTTCCACGGGCGACGTGAAATCACAATTTTCTATTTTTCTTATTATCCTTGAATGTATCTGAGGAGCATAAACTGTTTTTGCTTCCTTTATGCCTGATAATTCTTCAAGGATTTTTATGTTTTCAAGAACTACGCCTTCCTCGTCTCCCCTTCCAAACCCTACGTTCATAGAAGAAGTGTAGGGCAAACGACTCACTCCGCCACGCCTTGTGGAAAAACCGTGTTTTACATTTTTCTCAATCAAAAGAGAAGATTTAAAAATTCCATTTTCGTAAATAAACATTTTTACCTCTCCAAGTCTTATTATCTTATATTATACATATTTTTTTGAAAAAATTATCGAAAATATATTGCATACTTGAAAATAAAGTGGTATAATGGGGATAATTGGTTGTTTAAAATAACAATTCTTATATTCGAGGAGGTCATAAAACATGACAAAGCAAAACATTGATTGGGCAAACTTAGGGTTTGGCTATATCAAGACAAGATCACGTTTCGTTGCAAACTATAAAAACGGTGCATGGGACAAAGGTGGTCTTACAGAGGATTCAAACATCACAATAAGCGAATGTGCAGGCGTTCTTCAATATGCACAGACATGCTTTGAAGGTCTCAAGGCATATACAACAGAAGACGGACATATCGTAACATTCCGTCCCGACCTTAACGCTGAAAGAATCCACGATTCCGCAGTAAAACTTCGTATTCCAGTACTTCCCGAAGGAATGTTCGTTGATGCAGTAAAACAGGTTGTTGAAGCCAACGAGGATTTTGTTCCTCCTTACGGTTCAGGTGCAACCCTTTACATCAGACCTTATATGTTTGGTAGCAGCCCTGTTATCGGTGTTAAACCCGCAGAAGAATATCAGTTCAGAATGTTCGTAACTCCCGTTGGGCCTTATTTCAAAGGCGGCGTTCGCCCTCTCAACATCAGACTTTCTGATCTCGACAGAGCCGCTCCCAAAGGAACAGGTAACATCAAAGCAGGTCTTAACTATGCAATGAGCCTTTATAACATTGTTGAAGCCCACGATTTAGGCTTCGATGAAAACCTTTATCTTGATGCCGCAACCAAAACCAAGATCGAAGAAACAGGTGGAGCAAACATTATCTTCATAACAAAAGACGGAACGGTTGTTACACCTAAATCCGACACAATTCTTCCCTCCATCACAAGACGTTCACTTCTTTACGTTGCTGAAAAGTATCTTGGTCTCAAAACAGAAGAACGTGAAATTCACAAGGACGAACTTTCTGATTTTGCAGAATGCGGACTTTGCGGAACAGCTGCAGTTATCTCCCCCGTTGGCATAATCAATGACCACGGAAAAGAAATCGTATTTCCCGATAGCAGTAAAGAAATGGGACCCATCACCAAAAAGCTTTACGATACACTTACGGGAATCCAGATGGGCAGAATTGAAGCTCCAGAAGGCTGGATAATGAGAATAAAATAAGAGAGGTATAAAAAATGGGAATTGCATCTTACATCGATCACACACTTTTGAAGCCAACTGCAACAGCAGAAGAACTTAAAAAACTTTGCATGGAGGCAGCTGAATATTCTTTCGCTTCCGTTTGCGTAAACCCTTGCAACGTAGCCGCAGCAAAAGAGTATCTCAAAGATACAAGCGTTAAAATCTGTACTGTTATCGGCTTCCCCTTGGGAGCAGGAAAAACGGAAACCAAAGTTTTCGAAGCCAAAGAAGCACTTAAAGACGGCTGTGACGAATTCGATATGGTTATAAACATCGGCAAACTCAAGGATAAGGATTACGATTTTGTTCGAGCTGATATTGCCGCTGTTAAAGAAGCAATCGGTGACAAAACTCTCAAAGTTATTATTGAAACAGGTCTTCTTGAAGACGAAGAAAAAGTTGCTGTTTCAAAACTTTGCTTGGAAGCAAAAGCAGACTTCGTAAAGACCTGCACAGGCTTCGCAAAAGGTAGTGCAACAGTTGAGGACATTGCCCTCATCAAAGCTACAGTTGGAGACAACAGCTTCATCAAAGCATCAGGCGGTGTAAGAGATTATGCATCCGCTATGGCTCTTATCAATGCAGGCGCAAACAGAATCGGTGCATCTGCAGGAATTGCTATTGTCGCTGACGAAAACAAATAATTGTTTTAAAAAGCTATAGCGATTTTACAGAAAAGCTTTTTAGCTGAATAACAAATATACAAAAATCGGGATGTAAAAACACCAGTTTTTACATCCCAATTTTTATTTATAAAGGGTTCTTTTGTTTTAAATCGTGTAACATTAACCTCAATAGAACTTTCGGCATCCGTGGAACTTTCTGTATCCGTAGAACTTTCTGTATCCGTAGAACTTTCCGTATCCGTGGAACTTTCCGTATCCGTAGGGCTTTCCATATCTTCGGAACTTTCAAAATCCATGGAGTTTTCTATATCTGTAGAGTTTTCAGAACTTTCTGGCGGATTGGAAGTAACAGGAAGATCCGGAGCATTGGGATCAGGTTCAATTTCAGGAATTTTCCCACCCTTGTACTTAGGATACGTTCTGTCGTTCACTTCTTTAAGCCAAAAATCCTCGTCATTAAAACAATTATCAAGCCATTCAATTCTTAATTCTGACCATGCAATAAAATATCTGTAATGTTCAAGATAAGACCTTAAATTTATTATTTGAACAGGCTCTTTAAAGACTTGTTTTCCAAAAATATTCCATCGCACAAAATTGTTTTCAAGCTCCGTCCAATTAAGTTCGGCGTAAGACTTAAGCTCTGACAAAGTAGTTTGGACACATTCTTTGAAATGGCTATTCCAGCGATCTTTTACAAGTTCTCTGAACCATTCCGTTCGGCAAAGGTAAATATACCACCAGTTTTGCTCATAAAAACCGCTATATCTTCCAACGTATATATTTTCATAGCTTCCATTATCAAGGCGGGAATTGTTTCCCAACGCATTATCGAAATCCCAAGCAGGACCAAAGCGAAGTTTATCATCTCCGTCAACCTTATACATATAGAAACTTGACCAACCAACGTCTATATTTTTGGCATATTCATGCAAAAGATACATATCCACGCAAGAATCTATATCAATAAGCGACTTTATTTTTTCTTCGTCAGAATTTTTCAGGGCATTCCCAATATCTTCAATGCAATTCTTGATAGTCTGAACTTGATTTGCACTTATATAATCCGATTTAAGCGTATATTTTTCATTTTCTACACAAAAATAGTCCTTGCCTTCTTTACCCGATGCATACCCATCCAGCTCTATAAGAAATCCTCCGTTTTCGGTATCGACGTTCAATCTTGAATCCTCGGTTTTCCCTGTAAGCATATATACGCCGTTATATTTTCCGTTGAGATATACCTCTATAAGCGTACTTTTATACCCTATTCCCAATTTATATCCAACGTTATATATAAAATAGTTTCTGAGTAATGACTGGTCACAATGGTTCGCCAATATTACCCAATCGCGTTTTGCATCGTTTCCTATTCCAAGAAAATTTATAGCTTCATCAAATTTAATTTTATAAGGCTTTTTAGCTTGACGCCAAGTGGAATTCCCGCGTCCCTGAATTATACCGTTTAAACCTTCGAACTCATATAATCCCGATGCATTTTTAAGAGTATATGTTGCATCCTTGGGTACTGAACGTGAAATACCACCTTTATATTCAATATACAATTCGGGCAAGCCCGTATATTCAAACTCCGCAAAAAGCACTATGTTTTCTGTGAATGTCTCTTTGCTCCTCGTCGGCGTTGTAACACCGTCACTCCACGATTTGAATTTATAACAAAGGCTTGGCGTAGCTGTAACACTTGATGAAAGCTCACCAGCTTCAAGTTTTTGGTTAATACTGCCCGAAAGATATCCGCCCTCTCCCGCCTTAAAACTCACGTTAACGGTTGTATCAGGCTCATTGGATTTTTCTTCTTCTGTTGAGCTTTCACATTCTGAATATTCTTCCGATGATGTTAATTCCACATCCAAACTTTCATCAGTATTTTGAGAAAGAACGTTATCTTCGCACGAAGACAAAAGAATCACTACTGCCAAAAGGAGAAACAATGTTTTAATAAATTCATTTCGTGTCATACTATTAAAGTTCAAAAATAAAATCTTCTTTCTTATTTCTCAAAAAATGTCGTTCCGCAGGTTCACAGGTTTCGCTTTTATATCCAACGGGTAAAAGAGCAATTGGAGTAATACCCTCTGGAAGTTCAAATGCTTCTTTGAATTTGTAAGGGTCAAAATAACAAACGAAACAACTTCCAAGGCCTACGCTCTCTGCCGCAAGCATCATATGAGTTGCAACTATCGCACCGTCAATATTTCCTGAAAATTCGCCTGAAAAAGGCTGACGCCATTGTTTCGATTCATCAATACAAATTGCAAAAACAACAGGAGCATTAAAAGCACATCTCGTATTTTCACGAACCTTTTTCAACGCTTCTTCGCTTTTCAAAACGTAAACAACCTGTGGTTGATTATTTTTAGCCGTTGGAGCAACTCTTGCGGATTCAATTATCATATCAAGTTTTTCTTTTTCTATCTGTCTGTCAGAGAAGTCCCTCACAGAAAATCTTTCAGATGCAAGTTTCAAAAAATCCATTTTTATCCCCTTTAATTTATCATAAATATTTCAATTCAATTTAAACTAAATAAGCCCGAAATGAGAAAAACAATCCCATAAAGCACCGTCCCTTGCATGGCAAGTCTGATAAATGCATATATCCTTAACCGCCTGAACAGCGTTTTCAACACAAACAGGATTTCCCGACGCTTTCATCATATCAAGGTCGTTTACGCTGTCGCCTATTGTTATACAATCGGATTTATCCATACCGTAATACGAAAGAACTTGTTCCATTCCCGTAGCTTTAGTACAACCCTTTATTGCAAATTCAAAATACCACGAATGAATATAAAGTTGGTAAAATTCGCTGATTCGCTTTATCTGCTCGTCAGAAGGCTTACCCTCGACGTAAAGTTTCGTACAATCAATACCACGCATTTCCGACAGCAACGGAGCGTTTTCATCCGTATTCTTGATGGATCTCAAAATGCTGTCCTTTGTGGCTTCCATAACAAACGTTCTGTTTTCTGCTAAAAATTCCTCTGTGAATTTTCTCACCTCTTTGGAAGGAATCACTTCCTTGCTCAAGGTTTTATCCCCAATATAAACCTCTGCTCCTATGGACGCAACCACACCGTCAAAAAGTCCATGCATAAGTTCATCGTATATAATACCAGAAGAGCGTCCCGTGTTTATAAAAACAAGATGCCCGTTCTTTCTGGCTTTATTTATAGCTTCCACGTTTTTGGGATTCATTTTTCCATCGAAATATAAAGTATCATCTATATCAGTAAATACAATCTTTCTCATAACTCTCCCCCATATAAACCTCTGAAATTTTATAATACCACAAATATCAAAAAAATCAACCGTTTTTTCTGAATTATCGCATTACTATTTTAATTTTTATGATGAATTTTGAAAACAAACGCACAACTTACAAAAAGAATATATTTTTTTATCATTCACTTGCTTTTATTATAAAATATTTTTCCGTCGCCTATTTACAATGAAAGAAAAATGTGGTATAATATATGCAAATCTTTTATATAGAGGAGCAGATAAATATGACGTATGTAATGGGCGACCTCCATGGTATGTTGGATCAATTTTGCGATATGCTTACTAAAATTAAATTCAAAGATACTGACACCCTTTATATTTTAGGTGACATTGTTGACAAAGGGGCAGATTCTATAAAACTTTTGCAGAATCTAAGCTACCGTCCGAATATTTATCCCGTTATGGGAAACCATGATAAGATGGCACTCGACCTTCTTCCAGAACTTCCCGCGGAAGCAGGTCAGATAAATCCTGCTGATTTTGACAAAGAAACCCTTGCAAGAATCCTTGAATGGTCAAAAAATGGCGGAATGGCAACTATTTCGGAATTCATGAAGCTTACTCCCGATGAAAAAGAAGGCGTTCTTGAATATCTTGAAGACATCCCTCCTTATGAAATTTCCGAAGTTAACGGCAACGTTTTCATTCTCGCTCATGCAGGAATTGCTGATTTCAACCCTTCTCTTGATCTGGAAGAATACGAACCTGAGGCTTTCTACACGGAAGCAGCTGATTACTCAAAAGCCTATTTTGATAAGTTCTATTTAGTTACAGCACATACCCCAACCGAACAGATAGATCCCTCATGTCAGGATAAGATATACAAAGGAAACAACCATATTGCCATAGAAACAGGCGTGTCGGATGGCGGACCGCTTTCCTGTATTTGTCTTGATAACGGCAGAGAATATTACGTATACTAAAATCTATTAAACGGTGCTTTTTGCGCCGTTTAATTTATACACAGTTAAGAATACTCGTTTACAATACAAAAAAACAAAAAGGAGAACTTTATGTATTATTGGTCATACTACAGCAGTTATATTCCGTTTATTATCCCACTTCTTATATGCATTGGACTTTCTTTATATGCAAGTATGAAGGTTAAAAACACCTATCAGAAATATGGAAAAATTTTCAACCGTTCGGGACTTACAGGATACGACACCGCATACAGACTTTTAAGAAGCGGTGGTGTTGTTGACGTTTCAGTTGGAAAAGTCAGCGGAGAACTTACCGACCATTATCACCCTACTAAAGCTGTTGTAAATCTTTCTGACAGCACCTATTCTTCATCTTCCGTTGCCGCCGTTGCCGTCGCCGCTCACGAAATAGGACACGTTATGCAAAACAAGGACGGATATGCATTCTATAAATTAAGAACAGCTATTGTCCCTGTTGCGAATATAGGTTCATTTTTAGCTATGCCGCTTGTTATGCTTGGACTTATTCTTGACTTGTTCGTTTCATCCACAGCGAACAGTGATTTGGGATTTTCCGTCGCAATGATCGGCGTTATCCTCTATGGTATGTCCTTCCTTTTCACCTTGGTAACGTATCCCGTTGAGCTAAACGCAAGCCGCAGAGCAAAACAGATGCTTGTAGCTCAGGGAATTCTTGCATCCGATGAAATGGAAGGCGCAGAAAAGGTTCTTTCCGCCGCTGCGTTGACTTACCTTGCATCCCTTCTTACCTCTCTCGTTTATTTTCTCAGATTTTTATTTTACGTTCTTAATATTTTCGGAAGAAGAAGAGACTAATAGAAAAATAGAGTCTAACACATAACGTTTTCGCTACAGAAAGAGAATTTACAATGAAGCCCAACGCTAAAACACTTTGCGTTTTTTCTATTTTATCTTTCGCATTTTCTGTTTTATCATTTATATTTACTGCACCTGACGCAATAGCTTTCGCTTTTGCGTTTATTGGTGCAGTTTTGCTTTTATATTCGTCGGTTAAACAAACTTCGGCGAAGGAAACCTTTTTTATTTTAGTGACCTCGTTTTCGTTTATTACCCTTTGCTCAAAATCCTCGCCCATATACCCCTTCAACGATTGGTTTGATGCAAACTGTTTCTTCACCGTTGGAAAATCCATGGTTCACGGTAAAATTTTATACAAGGATATTTTCGAGCAAAAAGGTCCGTTGCTTTATTTTTTTTACGCGTTCTCCTATAAAATTTCACCTACAACCTTTTTCGGTGTTTACCTTTTGGAAATTGCTTCATCTTTCGCATTTTTGCTTCTTTCCTACAAATCCATGCTTTTATTCTGCTCAAAGAAGGTAATTTTCGCACTTCCCGTATTATCCGCAATTATTTACTGTTCTCCCGCTTTTTCCCACGGCGGTTCAGCAGAGGAATTCTCCCTTCCTGTCATAGCATTGGTTTTATACATAGGACTTAAATCATTATCATTAAAAAGTGATATTTCTAAATCTCAATGGTTAGTAATCGGACTTTGCGCATCAGTTGTTTTTTGGACGAAATATACGTTTTTAGGATTTTTCATCGGATTTTTGATTTGTTTCTTTGCAAAAAGCATAAAGAAAAAAGAGGTTATCCCCTTCTTGTTTTCAATGATTTGGTTTGTATGCGGATTTGCGCTTTTGTCCGTCCCCGTCTTATTATATTTCCTTTTGAATGACGGTTTATCAGACCTTTTCTCTGTGTATTTTTACAGCAATATTTTACTTTATTCCGAAGATTCAGGTATCTTTCTCAATCTCCTTTCGGGGTTACAAAGCATATCAAGGAAATTCCCTGCCATTTTCGGAATTGTTGCCATCTCTCTTTTTTACCTTTTCAGAAAAAAAAGACATTCCTTCGCATTTTTCGCATTAACACTATTTTTTACGTTCTTTTTCATATTTTCGGGAGGCAGACGGTTCGCATATTATTCTTTGTTGCTTGCCGTATTCGTCCCTGTTGGAGTAGCGTCCGCATATATGATTTTAAAAGAATTGAAGTTTCCTTTGCCACAGATAAAAAGATCATCAAGACCTTTGCTTGCTTTTTCAATTCTTGGAATCTGCATAACAACCTCGTATTTCACAAGTCCAAATACGTATCTTTTGAAATACTCAAAATCGGAGATGCCTCAATTCATTTTTGACGAAACCATATCCAAAACAGAAAATCCAACCCTTTTGAATTACGGTTTTTTAGACGGCGGATTTTACACCGCAAGCAACGTAATTCCAAACTGTAAATATTTCTGTGGGCTTAATCTCAACCTCAACGAAATCGAATCAACGCAAAACTCCTTCGTTGACCAAGGACTTGTGGATTTCGTCGTCACAAGAGATACCCCCCTCCCCGAAGAAATTTCCACAAAGTATGAACTCGCTTCCACTGCGGATTTCAAATTTGAGAAAAAACATTTCACTTATTATTTGTATAAAAAAATAGATATTTTTCCAAATTATTAGGATTTATCTTGAAAACATAAAAATTATATGATAAAATATAGAAAAAGTTTCCAAAAAGAACTGCCATAAATGCAGAAAGGACATCTTATGAAGAAATCACTATCCGTTTTATTATCCCTTTTTATGCTCATCTCCATGTTTTCCATCGCTGCAAACGCAAAAGTAATTTCAGCAGATGACGCAAGCACAGAACTGCTTGGAGCCAACTCAGGCAAATGCGGGTCTGGTTTGACGTGGAATCTTGATGCTGAAGGTACGTTCACCATATCAGGTGAAGGCTCTATGTATAATTATGAATACGCAGATCGTATTCCTTGGCAATCAATCAAAAACAACATAAAAACCGTTATTATCGAAGACGGCGTTACAAGAATTACAGATTATGCTTTTTTCAGATGCCCATCCCTTGAAAGCTTGACTATCGGGAACACAGTAACAACTATTGGCGGAAGAGTATTTGAAGATTGCAAAAAACTTAAAAATGTTGTAATTCCCGATTCTGTTGTTAGCTTAGGATATCAGGCTTTCGCATGGTGTAGCGGTCTTGAAAGTATAACCATTCCCGCCTCAGTTACGACTATAAACAACTCTTTCTACAACTGCAATGCTCTAACCATTATTGGCGTAAAAGGTTCTATGGCAGAAACTTATGCAAATAACGTTGGTCTTCCCTTCGTTGAAATTGAAGGAAGCAATGAACCTACCCTTCCAGAAGCAGACAGTAACGAATATATGAATTCGGAAAACATGACTATGCCAAACGTTGTTGCAAATACAACTGCTTCTAAAATGATTTCAAAGCTTTCCGAATACGGCATTAACGCAACTGTGACAGATAAAGACGGCAACGCTTTAGCAGATGAAAACATGATTGGCACAGGCTGCAAGGTTTCAGACGGAAATGGAAACGTGTATACGGTAATCGTAAACGGAGATATTGACGGCACAGGCGAAGTAAACGCTACAGACTATTTGCAAATTAAAAAAATGTTCCTCGGAGCTTTGAATCTGGAAAACGAGTATTTCACAGCTGCAGATACTGACGCTGACGGTGAAATAACAGCTACAGACTATCTGCAAATCAAAAAATACTTCCTCGGAACGCTTGATTTGTACGCATAAAAGCATACTAAATATTCGTTATCGACTCAAAAAAGATAAAATTCGAAAAAATACCGTCGCAGTTCAGTTCTGCGACGGTATTTAATTTACTGGTCATTCTTTGTAAGAGCGTCTTTTCTGGAGAGGTTATATCTGCCCTTATCGTCGATTTCAAGGAACATAACCTTAATTGTATCGCCGATATTGCAAACGTCTTCAACCTTTTCAACGCGTTTTCTGTCAAGTTTGGAGATATGAACCAAACCTTCCTTACCGGGAGCAAATTCAACGAAAGCACCGAAAGTCATAATCTTTGTTACAACGCCTTCGAAAATCTGACCTGGTTCGGGAACGAGAACTATTGCGTTGATGATATTGAGAGCCTTATATGCGGCATCCTTATCAACAGCGGAGATGAAGATTGAACCGTCATCCTGAATGTCAATTTTTGCGCCTGTATCAGCACAAATCTTCTGGATAACCTTACCGCCTTTACCGATAACTTCGCTTATCTTTTCAACGTCGATCTTTGTGGAGATCATCTTGGGAGCGTACTTGGATACGTCTTCACGAGGTGCGTTAATGCAAGGAAGGATAACGTTATCAATAATGTGGAATCTGCCCTTCTTTGTCGTTTCAAATGCACTCTTGATGATTTCGGGAGTAAGACCGTCAATCTTAAGGTCCATCTGAATGGATGTGATACCGTTTTTAGTACCTGCAACCTTGAAGTCCATATCGCCAAAGAAGTCTTCAAGACCCTGAATATCAATCATTGTCATCCAGTTTTCGCCTTCTGTGATAAGACCGCAGGAGATACCTGCAACGGGAGCTTTGATGGGAACACCTGCATCCATAAGAGCCAAGGTGGAAGCACAAACAGACCCCTGTGATGTTGAACCGTTGGAAGAAACGATTTCGGAAACAACACGGATTGCATATGGGAATTCTTCAACGGAAGGAAGAACGGGAACGAGAGAACGTTCTGCCAATGCACCGTGACCGATTTCACGTCTGCCCGGGGTTCTTGCAGCTTTTGCTTCGCCTACGGAATAACCTGGCATATTGTAATGATGCATATATCTCTTTTCGGTTTCATCACCGATACCGTCAAGAATCTGAACTTCGCTCATAGGAGCAAGAGTTGCAATAGAGAGAACCTGAGTCTGACCTCTGGTGAAAAGACCTGAACCATGTGTTCTGGGAAGGAGAGAAACTTCGGAAGCAAGGGGACGGATCTGATCCATGGATCTTCCGTCAACTCTCTTTTTCTCTGTAAGCAACCAACGGCGAACAATCTTCTTCTGAAGCTTGTACATACATTCGTTGATCATTACCTGAGAATCAGGATATTCCTTTGCAAGAGCTTCGTTAACTCTTTCATAGATTGGCTGAAGTTTAGCATCACGAACAGTTTTATCGTCTGTATAGAGAGCTTCCATAACGTCTGCTTCTGCCATAGCTGCAATTTTATCGAACATAACAGGGTCAACTTCGCAAGAAGGATATTCAAATTTAGGTTTGCCGATTTCTGCAACGATTTCGTTTATAAAGTTGATAACGGGTTTGATTTCTTCGTGAGCCTTCATAATGGCTTCGAACATCAAATCATCGGGAACTTCGTTTGCACCTGCTTCAATCATAACAACTTTCTTTTCACTTGCAGCAACAGTAAGCTGAAGGTCGCTCTTTGCTCTCTGTTCAGCTGTGGGGTTAACAACGATTTCGCCGTCAACAAGACCCATAAAAGCACCGCCGATAGGTCCGTTCCAAGGAATGTCGGAAATAGAAAGAGCGATAGATGCACCGATCATACCTGTAATTTCAGGAGAGCAATCGGGATCAACAGACATAACTGTTATGCTGAGAACAACGTCGTTTCTCAAATCCTTGGGGAACAAGGGTCTGATAGGACGGTCGATAACACGGGAAGTAAGAATAGCACTCTCAGGAGGTCTGCCTTCACGTCTGTTCCAGCTACCTGGGATTCTACCTACGGAGTAAAGCTTTTCTTCATAGTCAACGGAAAGGGGCAAGAAGTCAATTCCGTCTCTGGGAGCGGCAGATGCGGTTGCAGTTGCGAGAACGGCAGTTTCACCGTATCTTACCAAGCATGAGCCATTTGCAAGCTGAGCAATTTTGCCCGTTTCAACAACCAAAGGTCTGCCTGCATAAGTGGTTTTGAACACTTTGAAATTTTCGAACATTTTGTCTTCCTTTTCTCTGCTTACTCCAACGGCAAGCAGTCATTTTATTTATAGATTTTGGGGTACAAATCAAATTGTGAAGCCTCTTTCAAGGTTAAGAAACGAGGGCGGAGCAGCAAAAGGAAATATTTGCCACGCCGCCCACCGCAAAGCATACTTACTCTTTTTACCGCTTACTTTCTGATGCCCAAGCGAGCAATGATAGAACGGTAGCGGTTGATATCCTTAGAAACGAGGTAGTTGAGGAATTTCTTTCTCTTACCTACCATCTGAAGAAGACCGCGACGAGAATGGTTATCCTTAGGATTAGCCTTAAGATGCTCGTTGAGGCTGTTAATTCTGAAAGTAAGAATTGCGATTTGAACTTCAGGGGAACCTGTGTCGCCTTCGCAAATAGCATACTCGTTGATTATAGCCTGCTTTTCTTCCTTTGTGATCATTTTGCTTCACCTCCATATTATTTTCGGCGATAGCACAGCATTGGGTCGGTGAAACATAAAAGTTACTCCCAAAACCGAGCTTACCCGAATCCACAACGTATTCTAACACAATTTTTATCATTTGTAAAGAGTTTTAACAACTTTATTTTGAAATTATTTTTGAATTTTTTGAATATAAATAAAAAATTATTTTTCGTCTAACTCAAAACTATAAATCATGTCATCCATAAAGGTAAGTATACCCATTTGACCTATATCAAATCCATAATATTCTTCTTCCGACAAATTATAAGTAAAGGTATCTCCATTGTCTTTTTCAAACGTAACAGAAAAATTAAACGTTTCACCATTCCCGTCTACACCTGTATTTTTAACAGTTCGTTTTCTGTCTACAACCTTAACGTGAACACTTCTTTCTTCCGCGTAGGAATATACATCGTCATCAAATTCATCATAGTATGTGTCTGTATATCCGTCTCCGTTAGTATTTTCGTTATAATATTTATTTTTTCCAAAACTTGCTTTTATGGTATAGTATAAATTATAAATCACTATCGCCGCCAAAAATAGATATATTAAACTATCACCGTCTGACATAAATATATTCTCCCGTTTATTGTTATTAAACTACAATTCTTTTTGTCATTCTTATTTTATCACTATTTTTTTATTATGTCAATAATTTTACTTTTATCAAACGTATCTGATATAAAAGTTTCCACAATTAAATAACCTTTTCACCTTGATTTTTTAATAATTATCTGATAAAATTCCTTGTGTAAGGTGGTGATTTAATGATTCTCGCATTGGATATCGGAAATACTAACATTGACATTGGCGGATTCGAAGAGGACAAGCTTTCTTTCGTATCAACCTTTTCCACAGACTTTTCAAAAACCGAAGATGAATATGCCATTTGCATATCCCAGCATCTCGCCTTACATGGTGCAGAGAAGAGTCAGATTAAAGGCGTTATAGTTTCTTCCGTTGTCCCCCCTCTTAATTCGGTTATAAAAAAAGCGATAAAGTTTCTTTTTGATACAGAACCGATATTTGTAGGTCCAGGAATCAAAAGCGGAATCGGAATACAATGTGACACGCCATCATCCGTCGGGGCTGACCTTATTGCCGCATCTGTTGCCGCTCATTATATATACGGAAGTCCTGCTTTGGTTATAGATTTAGGAACGGCAACCAAAATGACGGTTGTAAACAACAAAGGAGCGTTTATTGGCACTTCTATTATTCCAGGTGTAATGATGGGAATGAACGCTTTAGCTGAAAAAACAGCACAGCTTCCGAAGATAAGCCTTGATGCTCCCCAATCCGTTATTGCAAAAAACACGTCTGACTGTATGCGTTCAGGAGTCATCTTCGGAAACGCAAGTATGATAGACGGAATGATTGAAAGAATAAACGAGGAATACGGAGAAAAGCTTTCAGTTTACGCCACAGGCGGATTCGCTTCCGTTATAGTTCCTCATTGTAAGCACGAAATAAAAACGGACGACTATCTCGTCCTTAAGGGGCTCAATATCCTTTATCAGAAAAACAGAATACTTCATTGATATTTGTGTATTACTGCATAGCAGATAATATAAATTTTATGCGTTGCACCGCGTGGCGGGCGACAGCAAGGAGGCATTTATGCAAAACACAAGCAGACGAAGGAATGAAAACAAAGCCGTTATTTTAAAAATGGTTTTAATGGCTTGTCTTATTTCCATCGTAATCATTTTCCAAATCATGGGCACTTTTATTAAAATCAGCCCTACTACAAGCGTGAGCCTTGTTCTTATACCGATAGTTATAGGCTCTATTCTATTAGGTCCTATTTCAGGAGCGGTTCTCGGAGCAGTTTTCGGAATCGTTGTTCTTGCATCGGGAATCAACGGTACAGAGGTGTTCACCGCAACCTTATGGCAGAATCAGCCTGTTGAAACAGCAATTCTCTGCATTGGCAAAGGTGCGCTGGCAGGACTTTGTTCGGGATTGGTTTACAAGCCTCTTTCCAAATTCAACGACCTTGTAGCCGTATTTGTGGCATCCGCCATAGCTCCTATAGTAAACACAGGCGTGTTTATTTTAGGCGGTCTTTTTATGGTGAACGAAACCTTGAACTCCAATTTCGTTAACGGAACAACGCTTATCTATTACCTCGTTATAGTATGTGCAGGCTTCAACTTCATAGCGGAATTTATTTTAAACATAGTAGTTTCTCCCACTATAAAAACCATAATCAACGTTGGTAAAAAACTTCTTTTTTCCAAAGAAGGTAAAATCGAGTAGGAGTTAAAACGTCCTCCTCTCACACTACAGTATGTGCCGTTAGACATACGGCGGTTCAATTCAAACATAAATATGCACTTTCGCATAATAATCTGAAAGACTGATTAAGCCTCGCTTGGTCAGTTTTTATTTTGTTATTGTGGTCGGAGTATAAGCAACAACCATATATTTGTTATTCTTGCGTGCTATTAGAATTGCTTGTTTCGTTTGTATCCTTAGTTTTCGCCTTCCCACATGTTGTACTTCCCCTCATTTACGTTTCAACATGTCTGTCAGATTAACCGTCTGAAACATACATTTTAATTCGGCGCTTTGAATTGTTCAGCCCTTCCCGATTTCTCGGTACTATGGATTCTGCTGACTTCTCATAGTTCGTTGTTACTACGGACTTCTCCGCCTATGAGACCTAACTGGATAAACCAACACTCTATCCTCGTCTGCCAGCTCGGTTTACACAATTGGGTTACGGTTACCCTTGAGACTTCGTTGCCACTTGCCAACTTATCCGCCTATCACGCCTTCGTTCCGAGTTTCTATTCGTCAGACTACGATTTTGCTATTGCTTCTTCTCTTCCACGCCTCACGATGTGAAACTTGCAAGTCGCTTTAGAGTTCGTCGGTAACTACGCCTCGGTGGACTTTCACCACAGTGCATTGATATGCCCGTCATACAAGAAATAATCCGTCCCGAGGTATGAACCTTGAGACGGATTTTTAATACGTATTTACTTATTAGTCATGAATATTAAGCAGACCTAAGAAATGACGCTTTATCTGGAGATAATCTGTAGCGGTAATTTCGTCATTAGGTTCTACGTCAGCAGCTATAAAGTATATTCCTTCAATAGTGAATTTTTTAAGGAACATAGCTTTTATTCTTAAATAGTCAGTAGAATCTATCAAACCGTTTCCGTCAACGTCACCCAAAAGTATTACTGTGTATTCATTGCCATATTCTTCAGTAATAATACATCCTGTGCCTACGTAATCATTGGATTCCATAGAATTTCCGTTTGCATCTTTTACTGTTACGGTAATACCCTTTTGAGCAAATGCTCCTACAATCTCTGCTACCGTTGTTTTTTCGTCGATGTTAGGCATATATCCTGTTTCAACGTCAAGGTAGAATTCTTCGTCCGGACCAAAGCATACACAATAATAGTTGTAATTTGCGGTATATACTGCATCGCTTGTTACTTTTGCAATTGTTTTATCCCAATGTGAGAATGTATATCCGTAAATCTTATCATTGGCTCTTGTAGGATTTGCAGGAGTAGTTACTGTGTCACCGTAGTGATAAGTTTTTTCACTTATTACAGTTCCGTCT
>JAZOCZ010000155.1:0-3781 GCA_045596755.1 Eubacteriales bacterium
ATAACCTCTGGCCAATGAACCATAGGTGCAGTTACGAACGTAAGGGTATGTTTGCCCAAGGATAACGTATCCCCTTCTCCGACAACCATGCCGTTTTCAAGAAAGTCAACCCCAAAGAAATTCTTCATCATAACGAAAGCCTTTGAAGATGACACAATTTTTGCTTTCGGATATGCCTTGGAGAAACTCAAAATGCTTCCCGAATGGTCAGGTTCCATATGCTGAACCACAAGATAATCAGGACTCCTTCCCGCAAGGACGTTTTCAATGTTATCCATCCATTCATGAGTAAAATTCATATCAACGGTATCCATTATTGCAATTTTTTCATCAATAATTGCATACGAATTATAAGCCATTCCGTTAGGAACAACGTATTGACCTTCAAAAAGGTCTATTTTGTAATCGTTTACTCCAACGTATTTCACGTCTTTTGTTATAAACATATTTTACCTCCACGTTTTTCTTCAAATATCTTACCATATTTTTCCCATTAAGTCAATAAATTATCCCTTTTTACAAAGCCTTTTTAATAACATTTTTTAAAAAAGCTCTTGAATGCTTTATAATTTAAGTATATAATTGTATCGTTAAGGAGAATTATTTATGAAAAAGATATTTTTGAGTTTAATGATTTCCGCTCTTGTTCTTTGCGGTTGTAAAGCTCCCCCAGATACCGCTATCATTTCAGATATTTGTCAAGCCCATGCTGATGGAGATAACAACGGTAAATGCGACGAATGTAACGTTTCAGTCCTCGTTTTAATTGATTTTTACGCAATAAACGACCTTCACGGAAAATTTGATGATACACAAAATCAAGAAGGAGTTGACGAACTTACAACGTTCCTTAAAAAATCAAAAATTTCCGATGACAACGCCATTTTTTTATCAAGCGGGGATATGTGGCAAGGAAGCTCGGAATCCAATCAGACAAAAGGTTTGATAATAACGGAATGGATGAACGAACTTGGATTCGCTTCCATGACTTTGGGGAATCATGAGTACGATTGGGGAGAAAAGTACATAAAAGAAAACAATGCTCTTGCTAACTTCCCATTCCTCGCCATAAATGTTTTCGACAGCGAAACAAACAAACGTATTGAATATGCGGAAGCATCCCAAGTAGTAGAATGTAACGGAGTACAGATTGGAATCATTGGTGCTATTGGAGATTGTTATTCTTCAATTTCGGGCGAATTTAACGACGGATTTTATTTCAAAACGGGAAATGAACTCACAAAATTAGTCAAGGAAGAATCTTTAAGGCTGAGAAACAAAGGCGTGGATTTTATAGTTTATTCCCTTCATGATGGGTTTGGGAGTTCAAAAAATTCCACATCAGGTATATCCGATAGCCAGCTTTCTTCATATTATGACGTGGAGCTTTCAAACGGATTCGTTGATTTGGTTTTCGAAGGGCATACCCATCAGAAATACGTTTTGACGGATAAATACGGAGTTTATCATCTTCAAAACGGTGGCGAAAACAAAGGTATATCCCATGTGGAAATTGCGATAAATTCCACAAATTACAAGTCAAAAACCAAAGCCGCTGAATTTATATCAACAGATTTTTACGACAGCTTTCCTGATGACCCGCTAATCGATAACTTGCTTGAAAAATATAACGAAGATATAAAAGATGCTTACGAAACAGTTGGCATAAACAAGGAAAAACTTTCAGCCAATCAGATAAAACAGTTAGTTGCAAGTCTTTATTACAAGGCAGGATATGAACGTTGGGGAAAGGATTATGACATTGTTTTAGGTGGCGGATTCATTTCAGTAAGAAGTCCCTACAACCTTGATGCAGGAGATGTTACTTATTCAAAACTCCAAATGTTGCTCCCCTTTGATAACAAAATTGTCCTTTGTTCAATCCAAGGGAAATACCTTTCTTCCCGTTTTTTTAACACTAACAATTCGGACTATTTTATTCACTACGAATCTTTCGGCTCATCCATCAAATATAATATCGACCCTAATGAAACTTATTATATTGTAACAGATACCTATTGTGCAACCTATGCACCAAACCATTTAACCATATTGGATTATTTTGACGAAACCACTTATGCAAGAGATTTGGTCGCTGATCATTTCAGCAATAATAAATAAGTTAAAACCCAAGGATACGTAATTACCCTTGGGTTTTCTTCCAAACAAAGACAGCCGCCGCAGGATAACCTACGGCGGCATTGGTATATTTAATACCTATAAGCGATTAAGCCTTAATTATGCTCTTCTTGCTTTTCTGCAAACTACAACAGCTGCAAGTGCAATAACTGCGAGAACTACGAATGCAACGATACCTGCATCGCCAGGATCACCGGGGTTGGTGGGTTCGTCGGAGCTATCTTCGGAAGGCTGTTCAGAAGGCTGTTCGGAAGGTTCTTCTACTACGTTGCCGCTTCCATATACCTGAAGATCGGAAATGGAGAGAACGTAGTCAAAGCTTGTGAAGGAAATTCTTACGTACTGAGCAGCTACATCGGATGCAAGTGCGTAAGAGAATGTCTTAACTACATCAGAGAGAGCGATTTCGTTTACTGTGTAGTTAGTAACAGGTGTGAAGTCAACACCGTTGTTGGAAATTTCGATAGCAACGGATGCATACTGACGGTTGCCTGCAACACGAACACCAGCAACAACGATTTCGTTGATATCCTTACGGATCTGACCGAGGTTGATTGTTACGATGTTAGTCTTGTTGGAGCCAGCGAAGGATGTCATCCAGCCTGCGCCTTCTTCCCAATGAACGAGACCGTCTGTGAGAAGTACACCGTTATCTTCTTTTCCGCCAAGGTATTTGCATTCGCCTTCGATGGTGTAGCCCTGGTTAAGAGCATAGTTTTCTCTAACTGCAGGAGCTTCGGATGAAGGTTCTTCAGAAGAAGGTTCTTCGGAAGGAATTTCAGAAGAAGGTTCTTCGGAAGGAATTTCAGAAGAAGGTTCTTCGGAAGGAATTTCAGAAGAAGGTTCTTCGGAAGGAATTTCGGAAGAGGGTTCTTCGGAAGGAATTTCGGAAGAGGGTTCTTCGGAAGGAATTTCAGAAGAAGGTTCTTCGGAAGGTTCAGGAATGGAACCAATGTATGTAGTGGCTGTATCAGCAAAGCCTTCTACGCTGGTAACTGTTGCTCTTGTTGTACCTTTAACTGTGCCGTCGACTGTACCAAATACGAGAGCGTCGCCGTCTGCTACTGTATCAAGAACTGTGAAGGGGATTGTGATAACGAGATCGCCATCATTGATAAGTCCCTTGTATTCTTCGCCTTCTTTAGGCTGTGTATACTGGAGCTGGTCAAGGAATTTACATTCGTAAACGCCTGCAACTGCATCGTATCTTGTGATCTGTTCATAACGAGTGTTCTGGAGTTCCATGGAACCAATAACCATTGTGTATTGGGGAGTTGTCGTCATGAAAGCATCCATCTTTGTTCCGGATTCTGTGATAACACCAGCAACTTTTGTAGGATCAAACGTAAGGTAGAATTCAACAGCGTCGAGTTCTTGTTTGATGTTTTTAACTGTGATAACAACATTGATTTGGTCACCTTTGTTTGCTGTTGCAGGTGCTTCAATGTCAAGAGTGAAGTCTACATTTTCAGGAATTTCAGAAGAAGGTTCTTCGGAAGAAACTTCGGAAGAAGGTTCTACAGAAGGAACTTCGGAAGAAGGTTCTACAGAAGGAATTTCAGAAGAAGGTTCTTCGGAAGGAATTTCAGAAGAGGGTTCTTCGGAAGGAATTTCGGAAGAGGGTTCTTCGGAAGGAATTTCA
>JAZOCZ010000156.1:0-4822 GCA_045596755.1 Eubacteriales bacterium
TGCTTCCTTTGGCTTTGGGGAACGTAAGCGTTGCGAAGAACGTTATAAAAGGGAGAAAAGCGGATATATATTTGCTTTTTGACGGCTATTTCAGATTGAAGCAGTTTTGGAAGTGGGTTGTTCTTTACGTTATATCGTTAACTCCGGGGTGGATCATCGCTATGTCAGTTGGGGCGGTATCGGGTAACGTGCAAAGGCTTTTTCCTTTTGTAAAAGGAAAATTTGCGTTTTATATCGGGGTCTTTTTGGAGTGTATTACTATACTTTTGTTTTTTGTCAACCTTTGCAAAAGTTTGTACTTTTTATCACTATACAAAATCGACGAAAATTCGTCGGAATTTTTCGAGAAAGCTGAAAAACGCTATCTCAAGAGAAAGAAACATTTCAGAAGATATATCCTTTCAAATTTACATTATATTGTGATTTTGATTTTGGCAAGGGCTTTTCCGCTTTATATGGAGTCGTTGTTCTTCACGCTTATATTAGGATATTTTTCTTTGATTGTTGCTTCATATTCGAACGGTTTTGAAATTAAAATTAAAAAATATAAATTCGGGAGGTCGGAAAAGAGATATGAAAAAAAGTAACGAAAAATTTTATATCACTACTGCCATTGCTTATGCATCAAGAAAACCGCACATTGGAAACGTCTACGAAATAATACTTACAGACGCCATTGCAAGATATAAGAGAATGACGGGCAAAGATGTGTTTTTCCTTACGGGAACGGACGAACACGGACTTAAAATTCAACAACTTGCGGATAGCACGGGAAAAAGCCCCAAGGAGTACGTTGACGGTGTTGCAGGGGAAATAAAGGAACTTTGGGATATGTTCAATATTTCCTACGATAAATTCATACGTACGACTGATGATGATCACGTTAAGGCTGTTCAGAACATTTTCACGAAACTTTACGAAAAAGGCGACATATACAAGGGTGCATACGAGGGAATGTACTGTACTCCTTGCGAATCCTTCTGGACGGAATCACAACTTAAAGAGGGATGTTGTCCCGATTGCGGGGGAAAGGTTAATCCTGCGAAAGAGGATGCATATTTCCTTAAACTTTCTAAATATGCAGACAAGCTCGTTGAATATTATGAATCCCACCCTGATTTTATCGTTCCCCAATCACGTAAGAACGAAATGCTCAACAACTTCATAAAGCCGGGACTTCAGGATCTTCGCGTCTCAAGAAGTACGTTTACTTGGGGCGTTCCTGTTCCTGTTGATGAGGGACATGTTGTATACGTATGGCTTGATGCCCTCGCAAACTATATAACCGCATTGGGCTACGATACAGAGGGAAATTCAGATCTTTACAGGAAGAATTGGCCTGCTGACCTTCACGTTGTTGGTAAGGATATAGTACGATTCCATACGATTTATTGGCCTATTATACTTATGGCTTTGGGTGAGCCGCTTCCCAAGCAGGTTCTCGGTCATCCATGGCTTCTTTCGGGCGATGACAAAATGAGCAAATCCAAGGGCAACGTTTTGTACGGTGACGATCTTATTAAACTTTTCGGACTTGATGCTGTTCGTTACTATCTCCTTTCCGAAATGTCCTTTGGAAACGATGGAAGCATTACCTATGAAGCACTTATCAACCGCTTTAATTCCGACCTTGCAAATACCTTGGGTAACCTTGTGAGCCGTACGGTTTCCATGATACAGAAATATTTCGGTGGTGTTATCCCTGCTGTGACAGTAGAGGATGAAGAACCCGAAAACACGCTTAAAAAGGCTATTATGGAAGGCAAAGCTGCAATGATGGGGAATATGGAAGCATACAGAACTTCCGATGCTCTTGACGATATCTTCACATTTGTTAAAGCACTCAACAAATACATTGATGAAACAATGCCTTGGGCGTTGGCAAAGGATGAAGAAAAGAAGCCCCGACTTGCCGCAGTTATGGCGAATCTTGTGGAAGGTATTCGTTTTGCCGCAACGTTGCTTTCTCCCTTTATGCCCGATACGTCAAAGAAAATAGGGGAGATATATGCATTCTCTGATGACGAGATGACTTTGGATTCCCTTGAAATGACATATCCTTCAACAAACAGAGAAACAAACAAGGGCGAAATTCTTTTCGCACGTATTGACGAAAAGAAGTTTTTCGAACAGCTTTAAGGGAGAAAACTATGTTTGATTCCCACGCACATTATGACGACAGAAAGTTCGAGGGAGACAGAGACCAGCTTTTGCGTTCTCTGTCTTTCCGAGGCGTAAAGGGCGTAGTCAATGCGGGATGCGATATTCCTTCTTCGTATCGTTCCTTGGAATTAGCAGAGAAATATGATTTCATTTATGCGACGGCAGGCATTCATCCTAACGATTGCTTGAAAACGGGCGAGGGCTATCTCTCGGAGCTGGAAAATTTGCTTTCCCATGAAAAAGTTGTGGCTTTGGGCGAAATTGGTTTGGATTATCATTGGCAGACTGTTCCGAAAGACGTGCAACGAAAGTTCTTCCATGAACAGCTAAAGCTTGCGCAAGGTCTTGACATACCCGTAGTTATTCACGCAAGAGAGGCTGTGGGAGAATGCGTTGAAGCGGTTCTTTCTTATAAAGGATTGAGAGGGATTTTTCATAGCTTTTCGGGAAGTAAGGAAATAGGAAAACGCCTTCAGAACGCGGGATGGTATCTTTCCTTTTCTGGTCCCTGCACGTTTTCCAACGCTTCTAATCTTAAAGAAGTTATAAAGGAATGCGATATAAATCTCTTTTTGACGGAAACGGATTCTCCGTATTTGACGCCCCACCCGTTCAGAGGGAAACGGAACGATTCGTCTTATATAAAGTATATAATAGAGCAGATTGCTTCCATAAGAAATATGACTTTTGAAGAAGTTGAAAGAATAACGGAAGAAAACGCTTTCAAAATCTACAATATAAATATATAATGCGAGAAAAAACGTTGTAAAAACCTCTGACCTAAAATCGCTTTTTTGATGCGATAAATTTTCACAACTTTTTTCCAAAAACCTATTGACAAAAAGGGCTATTTGGTTTATAATAGGTCTACTTACGATTATGAAATAGAAAGGACGAGTGCTTTTTTAACGAAAGGCACTATTTTGGTGAGCAAAAATGAGAGTTAAAATCACAATGGTTTGCACAGAATGCAAGCAGAGAAACTACGACACGATGAAAAACAAGAAAAACGATCCCGACAGACTCGAAATGAACAAATACTGCCGTTTCTGCCGTAAGCACACACCTCACAAGGAAAGCAAATAATAGCAAATAACAGCTTAATTTGTCGTTCTTGGTAAAGTAGTCAGATTTTTGAAAGGACATTGAATATGGAAAAGAAAAAGTCTCCAGGTGCTATCAGTTTGGGCGGTTTCGTTCTTGGTATAGCGGGTATTATTGTATCCATGGTAGGTATTGGTAAGCTCCCGTTTGGAGGAAATATCCTTAGTATTCCAACAAGTTTATTCCTTCTTTATTTGGGATTTGCTATTATGGCTATCGGTTCTGCTGTTTGGACTTTTGGCGTTGTTAAGGGTTGGGATGACGTTCCTGAAGATAAAGGATGTGCGGGTCTCAGAATTTTTGGTGCATTGCCCTTCGTTGCAGGTATCATAACCCTTTTGGGCGGCGTAAGAGACAGAAGTGGAAAAATTATTAGCTTGGTTGCAGGCTCTAACGAAGAATTCATGAGTGCAAAATTGTTCCTCATTCTTTTGGGTGCAATTATAGCTGTTGTTGGACTTGCTATATGGGGAATCGGTTTCCTCAAGAGCAAGGTTAAAACAACTATTTTGCTCAGAGGTAGTTGCACACGTGCAAAGTTGCTCAGAGATCTTAAGAGTGAGCTTAAAAAGATTTCATGGTTGTCATGGCGTGATACCTACAAACAGTCTGGAATCGTTTTGGTTACCCTTATCATATTTGCAGTTGTTGTAGGCGTTATTGATTTATTGTTCAATATGACACTCAATGAATGGGTTCTTAATTTGCTTAAGTAATTGGAGCGATTATTGTGAATATTAAAAGAGAAGATACACCTTATTGGTACGTTATCCATACTTATTCGGGTTATGAAAATAAAGTAATGACCAGTATACAGAACGTAATAGAAAACCGTGGCCTTCAGGACAAGATCCTTGCGGTTACTATTCCTACCACCACTGTTGAGGAGGTAAAGGACGGGGTAGTTAAAAAGGTTGAGCAGAAGCTCTTCCCTGCATACGTTTTTGTTAAAATGGTTATGAACGACGAAATGTGGCATATTATCCGCAACATTATCGGTGCAACTGGCTTTGTAGGCCCTGGTTCTGAACCAGTTCGCCTTTCTCCTGCAGAAGTTGAACAGTTCCAGATAGAAGAAAAAGAACCCGAAATCATTACTATCAACCTTAACTATGAGGTTGGAGATCAGGTTAAAATCTGCGAAGGTAGCTTTGACGGGTTTATCGGTATCGTCAGAGAAATTTCCGAGGATAAAACCAAGGTTGTGGTTACAACCTCAATGTTCGGCAGAGAAACAAAAGTTGATTTACCCTCTACTTCCGTTACAGCTCTTGATTGAGAGTAAAACGAAATAGGGATAAATAAAAAAAGGCTCCATAGGAGCAATTAGTGGGAGGAAGCATGCCAAGGCTTCCGACAAATTCACCACAAGGAGGAAAAAAACATGGCAAAGAAAATCGTAGCGTACGTTAAACTTCAGTTGCCCGCAGGTAAGGCAATGCCAGGCCCCCCTGTTGGACCTGCCCTCGGTGCACACGGTGTTGCAATTCCCTTGTTCACAAAGGAATTCAACGAAAGAACAAAGAAAGATATCGGTCTTATCATTCCCGTAGTT
>JAZOCZ010000157.1:0-1857 GCA_045596755.1 Eubacteriales bacterium
CGTAGAAACGTCCGAAAACGTGGAAACGTCCGAAAGCGTAGAAACGTCCGAAAGCGTAGAAACGTCCGAAAACGTGGAAACATACTACAGCGTGGAAGAATCCGAAAGCGTAGAAACGTCCGAAAATGTAGAAACGTCCGAAAGCGTGGAAACGTCCGAAAGTGTAGAAACGTCCGAAAGCGTAGAAACGTCCGAAAGCGTAGAAACGTCCGAAAGCGTAGAAACGTCTGAAAAAAACGAATCCTCAAAAGATACAAATATTATATTGAAACCCGATATATCGGGAGGTGATATTCAGAGCGGAAACGGTGGCGGAAACAGAATCGTTTCATTTGAAGATAAAAATCTTTTATTTTCAGAAAATATTTTTAACGTTTTGAGCATTGTATGGCTTGTGGGAATGATTAGTTTATTCCTATATGGTGCAGCTAAATATATCCTCTTGAAAAAAGCGACGTCTTTGTTCGTAGTAGACGGAGAGGGGATAAGAAGGTGCGATGCAATAGAATCTCCATTCGTCCTTGGGATTATCAAACCGAAAATTTATCTGCCAAAGGGTCTGTCTCTTGATACGGAAAGAAATATTATTATTCATGAAAAAGCCCATATCCATCGTCTTGACCATTTAACTAAAATTTTAGCATTCGTCATCCTTTCTGCCCATTGGTTTAATCCACTTGTGTGGATATCGTTTATTTTATTATGCAGGGATATAGAATACGCTTGTGACGAAAAGGTAGTGGAGGGTATGACCACGACCGAAAGAAAATCCTACGCTTCTGCTTTGCTTGAATGTAGCGTAAGACGATCCGTCATTTCTGCGTGTCCTGTAGCCTTTGGCGAGATAGGAGTGAAAAACAGAGTGAAAAATTCATTGTCTTATAAAAAACCTTTAATCTGGATTATAATTTTTTCAGTAATTATTTGTGCGCTTTTTGCTGTCTTTTTCTTGACTTCTTCAAACGATGATGAAGAATCTTCGGGCGAAATGTCTGAAATGCAGTCCGATGCATCTGCCAACGAAGAAAGCAAAGAAACCGTAGAATCCTCAGAAATCGAGAATAGCGAAAGCTCGGAAATATCCGAAGTCTCTGAAATTTTGGAATCTTCCAAAAATGAAGAAAGCAAAGACACAAATGATAATTCCAATGATGTTAGCAAAGACCCCGAACTGCCCGTGTTGAAAGATATAAATCTTTACGTTCGCAATGAGGACTTAACAGGTTTTGACGTTGTTAAATCCACCACAGACGGAAGCATTGAGGATATTATTTCCCAACTTATAAGCCGTAAGTGCATTCCCGAAGGAACGAAAGCGTATTCCTTCAACATAGATGGTAAAACTGCAAAGATTGACTTGTCAAAAGCCTTCGGAAAAGCTCTTGAAACGGGAGCTTTGGAAGAAGAAATGACAATGGGATGCCTTTTCAATACTATAATTAAATTCTTTGGCGTTGATAACGTTACGTTTACCGTGGAAGGCGAAACCCTGAAAACAGGATATAATACATACGATTTTTCAATTGGATTCAATCCAGGAGACGTTGAAAATGAACAATCTTCCGAGGATATAAGCGAACCACCCGTGTTGAAAGATATAAATCTTTACGTTCGCAATGAGGACTTAACAGGTTTTGACGTTGTTAAATCTACTACAGACGGAAGCATTGAGGATATTATATCTCAGCTTATAAGCCGTAAGTGTATTCCTGAAGGCACTAAAGCATATTCCTTCAGAATTGAAGGAAAAACAGCAAAAATGGACTTGTCAAGACCCTTCGGAAAAGCTCTTGAAACGGGAGCTTTGGAAGAAGAAATGACAATGGGATGCCTTTTCAATACTATAATTAAATTCTT
>JAZOCZ010000158.1:0-3000 GCA_045596755.1 Eubacteriales bacterium
CTAAAAAAAGCAGGCTATAAAGCCTGCTTTTTATTTAGTAAAAGCATATTTTTTTATTACACTTAAAGAATTGAAAGTTAAATCCCAAAGTAAATTCCAAACTGGAGCTTACTTCGGGAATTTGCTAATATTCAAAATTTACGTAACGTTCAAAAAAATCTCCGCTTAAATCGTAAATATTTTCTATCAGGATTGAAATATCGTCATAAAAAACTATCTCTTTTTTATATTCATCCACTCTCTTTACCTTACCGCGAAATTTTTTATAGCTTCCGCCCTCTTTTTTATCATCTGAACAAAAAAAGGTTACTGTAATTTCAGGCTTTTCATCAATATGTTTTAAAACAGATTCTAATTTTCGGTTCAATATACATATGCTTTCTTCTGAAAGCTCGGCTTTATTCACGGTTTTTCTTCCTGCCTCAAAAACTGCATCCTCATACCCTGTCAATGCGGCAAAAGGAGCAAACTGAGCCGCTCTGTCTTTTATCATCATAGGTCTATGGCAGTTCGATATATGGTGATTCATATTTATAATATTTTCGTATTTGAAATCACTCATTTTACCAATTCCCCTTTCTATGCCCTATGGCCGCCTATCTGCGCATTTCTATCCTTCGCAGTTGCACCCTCTATATAATTCATACCTTTCAGAATTGTATTTTTTCCGTATTTTTTCTTCACGGACAAAAGGGCTTTCTGAAGCTTGTTTTCCCTCTCAAAAGCTTCTTTTTCTTTTTTTCTACGTCTTTCCAAGGCTTCATAATCAGTAAATAAATCAAGCTGTTGGGCAACAAACGGTTCTTCTCCTTTAGTTTTCGGGATAATGTGGTTTGCAGTTATATTTATTCTTCTGACAAAAAGGTCTCTGTTTACTATTCTGTCAAACAGACACATAACGCTTTCATTGATTTTTTTAGTAGAGGAAATAAAACCGCCTAAATTTGCCGTTCCATGACTATGCTTCGGAATAGGTCGTCCATAATGGTCAATAGTTATCTCCCCACTGTACACAAGCCTTATTTTAGGGTCAGACAAATTTCCCGAATCATAGCCTATTGTAAGCACTATCTGATCTGTTACAAGATTTTTATCCACCAGATCAAGCACAAGCATATCCGTCATTTCCTTTACAATTAGTCGAGCTTTCTCAAAAGAATACGGACATTGCAAAACCTGCCCAGAGCTTAAACTGTTTGAAGCTGGTTTATAAGATTTTATGTCAGCTATGGTGCAAGGCTCCCATCCCCAAGCATGATCGATAAGAAGCTCTGCATTTACACCAAACAACTTATACAGCAAGTCCTCGTTGTACTTCTGGGTTGGATCTCCTACGGAACATTTTGCCACGTCTCCCATTGTATAAATACCCAAGGCTTCCAGCTTAGATGAATATCCTTTCCCTATACGCCAAAAATCCGTAAGCGGTCTATGTTCCCAAAGCTCTTTTCTGTAAGTCATCTCGTCAAGATACGCTATCCTAACTCCGTCCTTATCCGCAGGCATTTTTTTGGCAGTTATATCCATGGCAACCTTTGCAAGATACAAGTTAGTTCCTATACCCGCAGTTGCGGTTATTCCCGTTAGCTTTAAAATTTCCCTGATTATTTTTATAGCCATCTCATGAGCCGTCATTCCGGAATATTTCAGATATCCCGTCAAATCCATAAAAACTTCGTCTATAGAATAAACGTGTATATCATCCTTTGATACGTATTTCAGATACACCTCTTTATATATCTTCGTGCTGTATTCCATATATAAAGCCATTCTTGGCGGAGCAGCTATATAATCCAGAGCCAATGACTCATTTGCTTTCAATTCATTATAATCGAAGGATTTCCCTTCAAGCCTTCTATGCGGAGCTTTTTGTCTTCTTTCATAATTAACCTCACGTACACGCTGGACAACCTCAAAAAGCCTTGCTCTGCCTGATATACCAAAGCTTTTAAGAGAAGGCGTTACTGCAAGACAAATAGTTTTTTCGGTTCTCCCAATGTCAGCTACAACAAGATTGGTAGTCAAAGGGTCAAGGTTACGCTCAACACATTCCACGGAAGCATAAAAAGATTTAAGGTCTATGCACAAATACTGTTTTTCCATTTTTGCCCCCTCCTTGAAAATTTTATTTACCTACGGATTTTATAATATACTTAACTATTCCCTGAATATAACATTCAGACGGGTATATATCCTCCATTGTTTTATTTTCAGGATGAAGCACTAACCTTCCCTCTCTGTCAAACGCAAGGGTTTTAAGCGTCGTTTCATTTTCAACAAGGGCTACAACCATATCTCCGCTGTTTGCAACGTTCTGCTTTTTAACAACTACCATATCCCCTTCTTCTATACCTGCTTCTATCATAGAATCTCCATGAGTTCGCAAAATAAAGAAATCCCCTTTACCGAAAAGTGCTTCAGGAAGTGCTACGTATTCTTCAAAATTTTCCTCCGCATATTCAGGCTCACCGCATACTACGTTACCAACTATGGGAGCTTTATTTACTTTATAATTTGCCTTTGACATATCGGGAGTTACTATTATATTTCCATCGTAAGATAAAATTCCCTTTTCATCCATTTCAACAAGATATTTATATGCCGTTGACCGCCCGATATTTAATGCGGAAGCAATCTCCCCCATAGACGGTGATGAATGATGTTCAAAATAATACTCTTCCGCAAATTTCAAAATTTTTTCCATCGTTTCGGGATTTTTCTTTCTGATTCCCCCCATAAATGAGACCTCCAAATATCATTTCACAAACAAAACATTTTGTTTCTTTTGTGCTTTCATTATACTACTTTATTTTTAAAAGTCAATAGTTTTCTAAAAATTCCGAAAAGCCATATTTTATCAAAAGCCTATTGACAAGTTTACTCTAATATGTTAGAATGATTTCGATCTAATAAGTTAGAGTTAGAAAAGTTATTTTAGGGATGGTAACTAAAAATGACGAATGTTTTTTTGAAAATTCTAAATATGAGCATATCGGCAAG
>JAZOCZ010000159.1:0-5201 GCA_045596755.1 Eubacteriales bacterium
CAATACCCGATTGAACAGTTTCCAAAACGGATGCGGGAATCGGTTTCAATTCCTTCAATTTTGCTCTGCCGATTGATTCGGCAATTTGTTCTGTTGTAAGTATCATATTAAAAATCCTTTTAATTAAAAAAAGTATATATTAAAAACTTCAACAATCATTATAACATAAAAAAAATGTTTTTTCAATATTTTTTGAATAACTTGCCTATATATTTTTCGCATATTTTTTTTGTTTAAGCACAAATTATTTCAGAGACTACAAGTTGTACTTTTGAGTAGTTTAATGAGAGAGGAAAAGGCATTTTAGTTGCCGAGTGCAAAGTGTGGCAGATATGGCAAATAAAAAAATGAAGAAAAGCGTAAAAAAAGCATTGTCGGGACTGCTTGCATTCTTTCTTATACTATCCTTTGTTAGTTATATTGAATCTGATCTGAATGGACTTGAACAAATTTCCGTATACGGTTCTTCTGATGTGGAAATGGCTTTAAAATCAGCTGTAAACCATGATTTTCTAAAAGCGGATGTGGAAGAAAATACGGCTGTGTTGAAGCTTTTCGGGGTAATTCCTGTTAAAAAAGTCACGGTAAATAAAATATCAACGGATAGTATATGCTTAGGCGGTAATGCTTTCGGAATAAAACTTTTTACCAAAGGGGTTATAGTAGTTGGACTTACGGATATAGTAACCCCGTCGGGCGCTGTATGTCCTGCATCAAATGCGGGTATAAAAAAGGGCGACGTAATTCTTTCCGTTAATGGTGAAAAGGTTGATTCAGCGGAGAAATTTGGGTTAAAACTTGCTGAATGCGGAAAGAATGGAACAACTCTTCGTGTTTTAAGAGATGAAAAGGAGTTCGACGTAAAGATTATACCTGTTATATCCGCTGAGGATAATAACTACAAGGTCGGACTTTGGGTAAGAGATTCCACAGCGGGAATTGGAACTGTAACCTTTATTGATAAGAAAACAGGCGTTTTTGGTGGCTTGGGTCACGGGGTTTGTGACGTGGATACGGGGGTGCTTATGCCTCTTGACAGCGGAACAGTTGTTGACGTTGAAGTGACGGGCGTTGTCAAGGGAGAACCTCAAAATCCTGGAGAACTTCAAGGTAATTTTTCAAGAAAAACCGTAGGTAAACTCGATATAAATACGGAAACGGGAGTTTTCGGTAGACTTGCCAACACGGGAAATCTTGGCGAGACGGTTAAAATAGGCTTGAAGAATGAAGTCACCGAAGGAAAAATATATATCTATACGACAATTTCAGGAACGACACCGCAGAAATACGAAGCAGAAATAATAAAGATTTATAACGAATCGGGAAAAACCAAAAACTTTATGATAAAAGTAACTGATGAACGTTTGCTCGAAAAAACGGGCGGAATAGTTCAAGGAATGAGCGGAAGCCCTATTCTTCAAAATGGAAAATTGATCGGGGCTGTAACTCATGTTATGATAAATTCCCCCGAAAAGGGATACGGTATATTTATTGAAAACATGTTAAGCTCTGCGAATTCAATTTTGTCGGAGCAAAATAAAGCAGCTTAGAAAATGGGTCTGTTGCAAAAAAAGGCATCAGACCCTTTAATTTTGGAAGAATATATGTGAAAAAAGTATTGCAAAATAGAAAAAAATATAGTATAATCATTTCATTGATTAAATTAAAAATCAAAATATACGTTTCGGAGGTACTTATGAAAACAAAAAAAGTTGCATCAAAAGTTGTATCGTTTCTTCTTTTGATGATTATGGGAGTAGGAATAATGTCTTTTCCTGCCAAAGCGGAAAATGAAAACGATATAAAGCTTTTTGTCGATGCTATTCAGGTTACTGCGGATAATTGCGAAGATATCCTTGGTGACGGAACTGTTAGTTATGATTTTGAGGAAAACGTTCTGACTTTGAAAAATGCTGATCTTAAAGGGTATTATGGTGTTCCTGAATTTATTAACGTAATTGAAGCGCACCAATCTCTTAAGATTCATCTTGTGGGCGAAAACAAAATTGAGGCACATTCTCATGAATTAAGATCTATTGGAATTAACGTAAACGGTGATCTTTTCATAACGGGTGATTCCCTTGTCGTAAGAGGAGGAGATATAATTCCTCAAGGCGAAAAAGAATCCTATATCGCCAGAAGCAGAGGAATCGAAGCTTCAGGAAAACTTGTAATAAGCGGAGCAAAGGTAGAAGCTTACGGCGGAGATATACAAGGTAAAATAGACGACGCAGAAACTCTTGGCGTTTATGCAGGAGGGAGCGTTGAAATTAAGGAGGACGGAAATCTCTTTTCTTTTGGCGGAACTATTAGCGGAAATTGCAATGATGCATTGAGCTGTGGAATATATGCAAACGGAACTGAAAAGAGCCTTTTGTACGTTATTATTCGCGCTGGCGGCATCATGGGAAAGGGCGGTAACGTAAATGCTTTGAATACAGCACGTAGTATTGGTGCGATTGTACGTTACGGTGACGTTGCATCAGCTGTTAATGAATCATATTTGGAGTTTGAAGGCGGAGAAGCCGTTGCTGCGAATGATAATGCTTCTGAAACCTATGCTCAAAGCAACGGATTGAATATTGTTGGCGGAAGCTTTGCCACAGATGGTGGAAACATACATATCAATAGTAAGAAGTGTCAAGGAACTTCTGTAAACGGAGATGCTCTCTTTGTTGATTCAGCTCTTGTAAACGGAAGAAATTTTGGCGGAAGCATAGCGTTATGTTCTGAAAATATTGTGCTGAACTCATATGGCTATGGATTCCAAGGGACTAATTTAAGAGTTTCTTCTGTCAGTGGACGCGCCATCGTGGCAAAAGGCGTAATTGAAATCAGAAATGAATTAGAAATAACAACACCTGAAGATGCATCTATTCTTAAAGAGGAAGACGGTTATTCTATAATAAGAACAGGCACCGAAACAGAAAGTGCTATGTCTGTAGTAATAGAGCCAAAAACTCATAAAGTTTTAATAACAGATGCTTCAAGAAAACTTTCTGTTATTGTTCCCACAGGCGAAAGTATAAATGGTACTTATTGTGAACAGTTCCAAATTGATGATTTTTCCGAATATCTCATCACAGAAAAAGAAGGATTTGTTTTCGAAGGATGGTATTTGGACGCTGAATTAACTTCGAAATTTGATTTTGATTCTGCTATAACATCTGATGTGACTGTTTACGGAAAATGGACCGAAATTTCCTCCGATTCTTCAACCCCTTCCGATGATGAAGCGAAACCTGGTGATAGTGGAGATGCTTTGTTCTTCGTTTTACTCCTTGCATCTGCTGTGCTTACCGTTTTTCTCTTTGTCAGAAAGAAAAGAGCATAAAGTGAAATAAAAAAAGGCAATGTCTTCTCGAAATTGTGAAGATATTGCCTTATTTATTTTTGATTATTTTGGAAATTATTTTTTTATATTCTTTAAATTCCTTATCATTTTTGCATACCTGCAAAACAAAATTTATTCGTCCAAGTAAGCTGTTTAAATATCTTTCGGGGGAGAGTTGAATTTCTTCATGCTCAATGTGATTTTCGACACCGAATTTTTTGCAAAAGTAAACTTCCTTTCTAATTTCGCGCTTATAAGCCTTGGAAACGTTCATCTTTTTATTTACAACTATACCTGTGACAATTTGCTTTTGAGACGAAGTAAAAACTTTCGTTTTTTTATCGTTCAATATTAAACCAAAACCGCAAAGCAAAGGAATAACATAGTCAATAATTTCTTTTTCGTCAAATGAGCCTGAAAAAGTCATATCGTCACAATAGCGGGTATAATCAACGTTTCTTTTTTTACACCATTCTCCAAGAACATTGTCAAATTCACGCATTAAAATATTTGTAATAATAGGTGACGTAGGTGCGCCTTGTGGTAAAGCCTCGTTGTAATAACAAAGCATAGAAAGCAGAATTCTGATTTGCTCAGAATATTTCTCGGCAGGAAAAACCTTTTCTTTAACTGTGGAATAGGAAATATTATCAAAAAAACGGTATATGTCCAGCTTTAATATTTTTTTCTTTCCAACGTGTGGAGAAGCATTTTTTGTTATACTTGAATTGTATTTATATGCTTTCGCATGGAATGAAACGTTTTCAAATTCCAGAAGACTTTGAACTATTGCTCTCTGAACTTTTTTCAAGGCTTCATCGGGAATTGATAAAGTCCTTGTTCCACCGCTTTTCTTTGGAACTTCAACCTTGTGATAATGCTTTCCTAAATTGTTGCTTAAGCCATAAAGAGTTTTAGATGAAAATCCAAGCTCTTTTTCAATGGATTTCAATTCCTTGTAAACTATCATTTGAAAAATCCTTTTGAACAATACTTATTGTATGGTGAAAAGGGCGGGTGTAATGTGGTGCGGCTTGCCGCACTTAAGCGCACAAAGTGCGCGCTTACTCCCGACGTTTTCGACTGAGGGAAGCGAATGAGCATATTTTAATGTAACCGAGAGCGACTCGCTTTCGGCAGGTAAAAACCTATAACGCTATTGTTCAAATGTATTATAGCATTTACTAATTTGAAAGTCAATAGTCTTGACAAAGATATATTATGAGGATATAATACTTATGTGAATACGTTGAATGAGGTTGAAACAATGAAAGCAAAAATAATTGCGAATAAAGATTACGATATCGGAAAAATAGACAACAGAATATACGGTTCTTTTATTGAACATTTAGGCAGAGCCGTGTATCACGGTATATATGAGCCACAGCACGAAACCGCAAACGAGCAAGGTTTCAGAGAAGACGTTTTAGAGCTTGTAAAACAGCTTAAGGTTGAAGCCGTTCGTTATCCTGGCGGTAACTTTGTTTCGGGGTATAATTGGGAAGACGGAACGGGTGATAAATCCAAACGCCCTCGCAGAATGGAACACGCTTGGCGTTCCATAGAAACAAACGAAGTAGGCATTGACGAGTTTCAGGAATGGGCAAAACAGGCTGATACGGATATAATAATGGCTGTAAATCTTGGAACGAGAGGGGCGGATGATGCGAGAAACCTCGTTGAATATTGTAACGGAACGACTGACACGTACTATGTTCAAAAAAGAAAAGAAAACGGCTTTGAAAAATCATTTTCTATAAAAACGTGGTGTCTTGGCAACGAAATGGACGGGGAATGGCAAATAGGTTCAAAAACCGCAGACGAATATGGAAAACTTGCAAAAGAGTCCGCCAAAATGATGAAAAGC
>JAZOCZ010000160.1:0-8517 GCA_045596755.1 Eubacteriales bacterium
AATAATACGTCCGAATGCAGAATGCAATTTAGATAAGTTGTGGTTAAGTTACGAAAACAACGTTTCCCAAAACAGTGCGCCATCAAATACGATTACAGCCAATAAACTTGACCCAAAAGCCAAAACGGATCTTATGGCTCCTTACCGCAAAGCCGCTTCGCTGACTGAAGGTAAAAGTCTGACGTTTGTTGCACCTGACGTTCAGGAAGTATATAATGCCGTGAGTGTATCTCACTGCGGTGAAGGTTCCGTGCTTGAAGTAACGGTCAATGATAAATCCGTTCGAATCGACGCTGCTGCTACCGCAAAACGCACTTTTGAAATTATAAGTGCGTCAACAGCTACGTTCAAACCCGGAGATTCACTGACTTTGACATGTAAGCAAGGCGAGATATCCATTGGATATATAGCAGTAAATTATGTACCCGACGTGAGCAGTGCCCAAGTTTCCACTATGCCGAACAAAGGAGAAAGGCTGACTGTCGATCTGAACGGCGTCTGGGCATTTGATAGCACATCTTTTGCTCAATGGTCAGTTGACAACTATGTTCCCGATTTGGATTTTATAAATGCTATTCCTGTACCTGGACTTTGGAGTTCAGCTTTTATGAAAATGGGCGATAATCAATGGCACAAAGCATGGTACAAAAAAAATGTTGTTCTTGAAGAGGAACCAAACTGTAACGTGATGCTTTATATCGAGCAAGCCCAGTATGGCAGATACGTTTATGTAAATGGAAGTCTGATTGATACTTATGAATACAATTATTCTGCGTCGTACAGTGATTTAACGGGACTTTTGCATAAAGGCGAAAATGAAATTATAGTCATGCTGGGAGATTTTACAGAACAATTCAGTAATCCAGACTGTAATGCTCATTTGCTTCACGATGGCGAATCACGTTATGATCTCCCTGGAATTACGGGTTCTGTTGAGCTTGTTTTCAATTCAGATCCAACTGTATCCAAAGTGCAGACAAATCCTGATATCGAGAATGGTACGTTGGACGTACAATTGGTACTTAATGCTCATTCTGCTATCACCACGGACGTTAAAGTAACTGTGTATGAACTTGGTGTTTTCAAGAATGGAAAACCAACAACGCCTGAAACCAAGGTGGCAGAATATATAAAAAAAGACGTTAACGTTGCAAAAGGTGAAAACGATCCTTTCCTTATTGAAGATATCTCCCTTGAAAACTGGACACGGGAAAAATGCTGGACCCCTGATAATCCATTCCTTTATCGCGTAGAGGTAAGCACCGTGGGAGATGTATATTCATTCCGTATCGGTATGCGTACATTTGGTTATGATTCAAAAACCAAATATTACACCCTTAACGGAGAATTACTTTATTTACGCGGTACTAACGTAGCGATTGAAAGATACTATGATGATCCTTTATGTGGAACCACGCCGTGGCAAGAAGATTGGGTGCGTAAACTTTACAACGAATATAAACAAGTTAATTGGTTTTGTTTCCGTGCTCACTTGGGTAACGCCAACGAGCTTTGGTTTGATCTTGCAGATGAAATGGGGTTTCTGATAATTGACGAGTATCCCCAATGGGGTGACATGGACGGATGCACGGAAAATACCAATATGCCGGAAATATACCGCTGGATTGATTTGCGTGCAAACCATCCGTCGCTATTTATGTTTGACGCTCAAAACGAAGCAATTGGTACTGGCTATACTGACGAGATATGCCGTCTTGGCAGAGAATATGATTTGCAAAACCGCACGTGGGACAATGGTTGGCGTCCACCCGTGTTTGATGATTCTCCCGTAGAATGTCATCCTTACTTTTTGGATGGTAAGGGTGTTGGCGGTATTACAGAGGATAAATATACAAAACCCTTGATTACTACGGCATACATTGGTTGGCAGGCTGAAAACGTTTTGGATCACCCATTTATCCTGAACGAACACGGCGAGATATGGGTTGGCCGTAGTGGTATTCCGATGAGTGGTACAGCAGGTAACTGGAATGTTCATCTTCGGGGAGCGAGTTCCGAAGAAAGATTGACTTATTATGCGGACGTAATGGTGGCACAAATGGAGGCGTTCCGTGCAGGACGTGGGTACTCAGGTCTATTGTTCTTTTGCGGTCTTGGTTCGGATTTCCCCGATCATGTAGGTATAACCTGCGATATTCTCTCGCCTGATGTTTCCACAGCGGAATCCTTGGAAATACGACCATACATAAAAGAGTTGCTCAGCAATGCTTTTGCTGATCTTGGAATAGTTACACAATATTACAGCGAAAACGTCAAACGCGGTGAGCCGATAAGCGTACCCGTTAAACTGATTAACGACACAGGAAAAGATATAAATGATCTGACGGTGATATTAACGGTTCAAAGCGGTAACACAGTCCTTTATGCTGACCGCACTACTATGAACGTAAGTGCTTTTTCACAGGAAAATGACGGGCTTGCGTCTCATGCTTTTAAACTTAACGTTCCATCCTTCGATAAATATTGTGATAATGGTGATGAGTTGTATCTCATTTCGTCCTACACTTTGGATGGCGAAACTGTATACAGCCGTCGAAAATTAATCGTCAGAGGTGGGGACGATAAAACGGATGATCCGTTACCCGAATATGACTGGTTGCCTGATAATAATGAAAGCAGTGATCCCGAAAATAATTCGGAAGATAATTCATCCGAGGGAAGCATTTCCGATGCGGATGTTTCTGAAACACCATCCAACATTTCTGCTGGTGAAGAGGAGCAACATAAACCAGGAAGTAAATTGGTTATTATTTTCATAGTTTTGTTTGCTGTTTCATGCGTGTCAGTTGGTATTTTGATATATAAGAAAAAATCAAATGCTAAAACATAGGATTATCTAAAAAATAAGCCATAACAGAAAAAACTCCGATAGGAGTTTTTTTGTTATCTTGTATTTTTGAAAGCTGTTTTATTTTTTAGTACCTTCTTTTTTTCCTAAAACCTTTTTGGGAACAACCACGATATATTCAAGAAGTCCTGCGGGATTGAAAGGATAAATAGGGTACATATACCCACTGCCGAAGCTTTTTTTACGAAACAGCAAAAACGCCCATAGGACAGAAACGGCAAAAATTCCGTATAACCCTGAAAAATATCCGAAAAACAGCATAATGAATCTTAATATAACCGCAGGTGAAGAAAAAGCGGGGGTTATATATGCGGAAACTGCAGGAATCGCGACTATAACTATTATAGTAATACTTGCAAGCCCTGCTTCCAACGTTACAAAGGGAAAACCTTGCCATTCCGAATCCTCGTCCATGACTCCTGATAAGGTTCTGGACGGAAATGACAGCACAAGATACGCGGCAGGCTCAATTTGTAATAACAACACTTATTTTTTTGTTGATCTTGGAATAACAAAAAGGAATGTGCTTAAACCTTTTTTGATGTTGAATAGTTATTTTTCATTTTTAATAAAACCTATTTACTTTTTTATTTGTTTGATGTATAATGTAAAATGTATTGGAATATGTATAATTTGATTTACTTATAATCCGAAAGGAAAAAATATTCATGGGCGAAAAGAAAAACGTTGCGCTTATATTTGGCGGTGCTTCTTCCGAACATATTGTATCATTGATGTCGGCTTATTCCGTTTTGAAAAATATATCTTACGATTTATTTAACGTTATAAAGGTTGGAATAACCCCAAAAGGCGTTTGGTTTGTATACAATGGTGATATTGAAAAAATAAAGGACGGTAGCTGGGAGAAGGATACGGAAAACCTTGTTCCTGCTGTTATTTCTCCTTGTACGGTTCAACACGGTTTGTTTTTATTCGACAAGCCTGCAAAAAAGTTTGATACTTTAAGAATTGACGTTGCTTTCCCCATTATTCACGGTAAAGGCGGAGAAGATGGGGCGTTGCAGGGACTTTTTTCCTTGGCGGGTATTCCTTTTGTTGGCTGTGGGATCTTGTCATCTGCCTGCTGTATGGATAAGGCAATTGCAAAGGAACTTTGCGAAAAGGCGGGTATTCCTGTGGTAGATTGGGTATGTACATCGAAAAAGGATTTTGGCGGTGACGTTATTCTTGAATGTGAAGAAAAGCTTTCTTATCCTATGTTCGTAAAACCCGCTTCCGAGGGTTCTTCCTTTGGTACGGCTAAGGTGAAAAACAGAGATGAGCTTATTTCAGCGGTGAAGAATGCTTTCTTCCTTGATGACAGAGTTCTTATTGAAAAATACATAAAATGCAGAGAGGTTGAGCTTGCCGCTCTCGAATGTGACGGATTGTACGTTTCTACGCCTGGGGAGATTGTAACAGAGGAATTTTACGATTTTGATTCAAAATACGTAAACGATAATGCGACTCTCCACATTCCTGCAACTTTGGGAAAAGATACGGAAGAACTTCTCAAAGAAACGGCAAGAAAGGTCTTTTCGACCTTACGATGCAAAGGTTTTGGAAGGATTGATTTCTTTGTTGACGGTGAAAAAGTGTATTTTAACGAGATAAACACGTTGCCTGGGTTTACTCACATAAGTATGTATCCCAAGCTTATGGAGTTTGATGGCATTTCCTACACGGATTTAATTACAAAACTGATAAATTCTGCAGACGGAATAATATGAAAATAGAAATTGAAGCAAAAATAACGGGGAAACGTATTCCCCATCCTTTCGGTGAGGTTGTTCCAGCGGGAGAGGAAGGAATGTTTTTGGACGTTGATCCCTTTGGAAAAAAACAGAAAATAGAATTTGCAAACATAAAGGGCGAAGCGAATTTTGAAAGTGATGGTAGCGTTTGGTTGTCTTTTGGTGATGTCAACATGCCTTACAGATTTGAAATTCACGTAACGCCTGAAACAAGTCTTGAAAAAAGCAATGTTTTCTTCTCGTATTTTGCACCTGGAATGCGTTTCAATTCTTTCTTTTCTGAAAAGAAGGAATGTCAGTTTTCGTTGACGAGATATTCACTTTATGATGCGGAGGTTCATACGGGGATTTTCGAAGCGTTGAAGATAAAAAACGGACTCACTAAAGACGGCGGGAAGTTGACTTTACGTTTTAACACCTTCTTTGGCGGTGTTCTCACAAATGCATCAAGGTTTGAACTTGATATAACTCCAGTGGGAAAGTTTTTGCTTTCCTGATGAATTCTGAAAGGCGGACGTTTAAATGAAATTTACTTTTCTTGACGGAGCAACGGGAACTAATTTGATGAAGGCGGGGCTTCCACAAGGCGTATGCGTTGAAAAATGGGTTTCTGAAAACCCTGACGTTTTGATTACCTTGCAAAAGGAATACGTTAACGCAGGCTCTGATATAATATATGCTTCCACATTTGGAGCGAATCCTGTATCCTTGAGCAAATATTCCCTTGAAGATGAAACGGAGTCCCTTAACGCAAAATTGGTATCCATTTCTAAAATTGCCACAGAAGGGAAAGCGAAAGTTGCGGGTGATATTTCTTCAACGGGATGCTTGCTTGCACCGTTGGGAGATGCTACCTACGATGATATAAAAAATGCTTACATGAGACAGGCGAAGGCTCTTGACGAAGCAGGCGTTGACCTTTTCGTTCTTGAAACCTTTTCGTCACTTGCGGAATGTCTTGCGGCGTTTGACGGTGTTCGAGCAGTTTCCGACAAAGATATTATTGCATCAGTTACAGTTGAGCCAAGCGGTAAAACGTTGTGCGGGGATTCTCCTGAAAGCTGTCTTGTTGCGCTTGAAGCAAGAGGAGTTTGTGCGTTCGGTGTGAATTGTTCTTCGGGGGTTGAATCCATGGCGGAGATAGTTGAAAAACTTTTTCCAATTTCATCTGTACCGATTATTTCAAAGCCTAATGCGGGGCTTCCTGTGTTGGTTGATGGAGAAAACGTTTTTCCGGATTCAAGCGCGGTTTTTGCCGAAAAATACGAGGAATTGGTAAAAGCGGGTGCTTCGTTTATAGGCGGATGCTGTGGAACGACACCTTCACATATAAAGGCGTTGTATGAAAAATTTTCAAGCAGAGAACCACTTCCTGTTGCTTCTTCAGGTGTGTATGCTGCTTCAAATAAGGAAGTTTTCCTTATTGATAAAATTGATGATATTCCCGAAAGAACTCCTTGCGATGAAGACTTGATTTTCTCCATCCCCGAAAAGGACGAGGCTTCATTTTTCAGACTTTACGTTGAAAAAGAGGAAGAATTGGAGAATTTCATAGAAAGTATGTCTTCCATTGAAACACCCCTTATTCTTGGCGCTTCAAGCATTTCGCTTTTTGAAAAGGCTGTTTCCTTGTATGCAGGAAGATGTATATACGATGGGGAATGTAACTTTAACGTTTCTGACGTTGATAAATTGAGAAAAAAATACGGATTTATAGTTCTTTGATTTAAGGATGAAAAAATGGACTTGAATAACGAAAAAAGTATTACTGCCACAGGGCTTGATGAATCTTTTATAGTGCCTAAAAAGGTTATGAATTGCATAAAGGGAATGAACGAATGCGAGATAAAGTTGTTTTTGTATCTTTGTGCCAAAGGAAGTTGTACAACGTCGGAGTCTGTTTCCGCTCTCGGAATGTCCAAGGAAGAATTTGAAGCCGCCGTTGGATATCTTCGCGGAGCAAGACTTTTTGAGGTTTCGAAATCTTCTGACGCGCCTAAAAAGAAAATGGCTCAGGCTTCCCTCATTCAGAGCTATGACGGTGAACTTATCGCGGATGCTCTTGAGAAAAATGAGGAATTCAAATTTGTTGCGTCCGTTGCGGCTGAATGTCTTGGAAAGGCTAACCTTAACAGAAACGACCTTAATTCCTTGTATAATCTTTTTGATTACGTAGGTCTGGATGCGAAGTTCATTTGCGGAGTAATTCATTATTGCGTTGAAAAGGGTAAAACTTCCATGCAGTACATAATGAAAACCGCCCTTTCCCTTTCGGATTCGGGAGTTAATACTTACGAACAACTTGAAGATTATCTTAAACAAAAAGAAGAAGCAAATACGGAAATATCCAAATTCAAATCCCTTTGCGGATTCGGTAACAGAGCACTTTCGTCAAAGGAAGAAAAATTCTTTACCCGTTGGTTTGAAGAAATGCGTTACGGCTTTGAGGTGGTAAGACTTGCTTACGAAGTGACGGTTGATAAAACTCACGAAATCAATTTCAATTATATGGGTAAAATCCTCGAAAATTGGTTTGCCGCAGGCCACAGAAGCGTTGCGGATATAAAAAATAATTCCAGAAAGCCTATGGGAAAAGCAACTTCCGATAGCTTTGAAGTGGATGATTTTGTTGCCGCTGCTCTGAAAAAAAGCGGATATTGATAAAGGCGGAGAAATATTATGGATCTTTTTAACTCTAATGCAAACGAATCGGAAAAGTCCTTTCTGAAAAACAGAATGAGAGCAATATTCGGTTCTACGGAAATGTTGGTTCATGGAATTATAAAAATTATTCTGGCATTGTTTTTTGTCATAGGTGGGTTTTCTTCCCACGTTGCGTGGATGGGTGGCGTTTTCTTTCTGATTTCTGCCGCATCGACTTTTCTGATGTTTTCCAAAATGCAGGGAGAAAGAAAATATTCTCCTGTAGGCGCAAAGATGTATTCTATACTGACTTTGATAGAAAGTTTTTTTATAAAAGGTTATCTTCTTACGTACTGCGTTTTTCTCCTTACCGCCATGTTTGGCTGGAGCTTATTTGGAAAAGCAACGGAAGCGGCGGCTATTCCCGCTTATAAAATGGGTTTCTGGTGCATTGTTGCTATAATATTGGTGTTTATTGTGTTTTCAAACGTTTCCATTTACTTAAAGCAACAAAGAAAGTTTGCGGAAAATATTTTTGATTGTGTTGATGCACAGCTTGTTTTCTTCAGCACGGAGAGAAAATACGCTATGAGAAGCTTTGTATATGCGTTGCTCGTTTTTATGTATAACATATTCAAAATGCTTTGCCCGTCCTGGTACAGACTTAACGTTCTCCCCGCTAAATTTGCAGAATATCTTGACAGCGGTATAATTATTGAAAAATACGGTGTATTCACTTTTTTGGCGTTGCTTCTCCTGAGCGTTCACTTGGTGCTTTCGGGAAGGCTCGCCGCAAATTATATGATGGTTGTAAGAAAGCTGAAAAAGAAGATTGACGAAAGACACGCAAGTTGAGCGAAGCTCCACTTCGCAATGAAATCCACTTTCAGTGGATGAAATCGCCCAAGGCGGTGAAATTCACCTTTGGTGAATGAAATGTTGCAAAGCAACGTTGAGGAAAATTTTCTCCCTGCGGTCGAAAATATTTTATTATATAATTTTTGTGAGTGCTACCTTTAATAAACGAGAAAGACTTATATCATGAAAATGAATTTTACCAAAATGCATGGATTGGGGAACGATTATATTTACGTTTATTGCCCTGAGAAAGAGCCGTCTGATCCTAATGAAATATCAAGACTTGTATCAAAACGACATTTTTCCATTGGAAGCGATGGACTTGTTCTTATCTGTTCTTCAAAAATTGCAGATGCGAAAATGCGTATGTTCAATGCCGACGGAAGCGAAGGC
>JAZOCZ010000161.1:0-2148 GCA_045596755.1 Eubacteriales bacterium
TTGGTAATCTTGAAAATACAGTAAATGAAATAATAGAAAACGTTATAAAGAATGGTGACAAAGCTGTTCTTGAATATTCAAGAAAATTTGATTGTCCTGATTTAAATACTCTGGAAGTTTCCAAAGAAGAAATTGAAAACGGATATAACAATACAAGCGAAGAATTTATTCAAATACTTAAGGAAGCAAAGGCAAATATTGAATTATTCCATAAAAAGCAACTTAAAGAAGGTTTCCGCATAGAAAAGGAAAATGGTATTATATTGGGTCAGAAATATACACCTATTGAAAAGGTTGGAATATATGTTCCTGGTGGAACTGCCGCGTATCCTTCAACTGTATTGATGAATGCAATACCTGCAAAAATTGCAGGTGTATCACAAATAATAATGGTAACACCATGCGGAAAAGATGGCAAAATAAAAAATGAAATTCTCGCTGCTGCAAAAATTTGCGGAGTAGACAGAATATTCAAATGCGGTGGAGCACAAGCGATTGCGGCATTGGCGTATGGCACGGAATCGATTCCTAACGTATACAAAATTGTAGGTCCTGGAAATATATTCGTTGCCCTGGCAAAGAAAGCCGTATTCGGCAAGGTTTCCATTGATATGATAGCAGGTCCCAGCGAAATACTTATTGTTGCTGATAAAACCGCAAATCCCAATTATATTGCAGCGGATTTACTTTCTCAAGCAGAACACGACAAATTAGCAACGGCGGTTTTAGTTACGGATTCAGAAGAACTTGCAAAAGAAACGTCTGAAGCCCTTGAAGAACGAATCAAAAAACTACCAAGATGTGAGATAGCAAGAGAGTCAATTGATACCAACGGAAAAATAATTATAGTTGAAAATATTGAAAAAGCAATAGAAATAAGCAACCATATAGCTCCTGAACACCTTGAAATTTGCGTTAACGACCCTTTCTTAATATTAGATAAAATAACCAATGCAGGCTCAATATTCATGGGTCATAATACCCCCGAAGCGATAGGTGACTATTTTGGAGGTCCTAACCATACATTACCTACGGGTGGCAGTGCTAAATATTCATCGCCTCTTTCCGTTGATGATTTTGTAAAAAAATCAGCTTATTCATATTATCCTGCGGAAGCGACGCTGGAAGTCATGGACAAAATTGCAAAATTTGCAAGAACGGAAGGGCTTGATGCACACGCTGAAAGCGTTTTGACAAGAGGTGGAAAAGCATGAGTAGGTTTCTATCTCAAAGATTAAAAAATCTCGTACCGTATACACCAGGTGAACAACTTGCGGGGAATTTTATCAAACTCAATACAAACGAATCACCGTTTCCGCCTTCACCCAAAGTAATAGAAGCATTAAACGAGGAAGAAATCAACAAACTGAATTTATATTCTGATCCGACTGCCGACCTTTTAATATCGAAAATAGCCAAAAATTACAACGTAAAAAAAGAAAATGTTGCAGTTGGTAACGGAAGTGATGAAATTTTGGCTTTTGCGTTCAACGCTTTCGGTGAAAAAGGTTTTATATGTCCTGAAATTACATACGGTTTCTATCCTGTCTTTGCTGACTTTTTTGGTATCGAGCTTGAAACCATTAAAATGGAAGAAGACCTTTCAATCAACCCTGAAAAATATTATTGTAGCGAAAGAAACGTTGTAATTGCAAATCCTAATGCTCAGACAGGAATATATCTTGAATTAAGTGAAATCGAGGAAATTATAAAAAATAACGAAAACAAAATTGTTATTGTCGATGAAGCATATATTGATTTTGGCGGTGAAAGTTCTGTATCTTTGATCGATAAATACGACAATCTTTTAGTTGTTCAGACCTTTTCAAAATCAAGAAATTTAGCAGGATCAAGAATAGGTTTTGCAATAGGAAACAAAGATTTGATTGCAGATATAAATACAATGAAATTTTCATTCAATCCCTACAACGTAAACCGCCTTTCCATTTTATCAGGAAATGCTTCAATGAGTGACCGCGAATATTTCCTTAAATGTACTTCGGAAATCATAAAGAACAGAGAAAACTTCATCGAATTTTGTAAAAGTAAAGGTTTTGTTGTTACAAATTCAAAAGCAAATTTCGTTCTTGTGAGGCATCCTTTGATCGAAGGAAAAGAGTTGTATCTGCAATTGAAAGAAAACGGAAT
>JAZOCZ010000162.1:0-12580 GCA_045596755.1 Eubacteriales bacterium
CATCAGCACTTGCTTCCAAGGCATCGGGCTTCCCCATCGCGAGAGTTACCGCAAAGATTGCGGTAGGTATGACTCTTGACGAGATCGAGGTATCCGGAGCTCCTGCTATAAACGAGCCGAGACTCGACTATATCGTAGCAAAGTTCCCTCGTTTCCCCTTTGACAAATTCACATCCGCTCCCAACGTTTTGGGAACGCAGATGAAAGCAACGGGTGAAGTTATGGGAATCGGTTCAAGCCTCGAAGAATGTATTCTCAAATCCGTTCGCTCACTTGAAACAGGTGTTTGCCATCTTTACCTTGCAAAGTTTGACGGAATGAGCAAGGAAGAGCTTTTCTCATATATCAGCGAATCAAGAGATGATAACATTTTTGCAATTACACGTCTGTTGCGCTTGGGTGTTTCCATTGAAGAACTTCACGATAAAACAAAAATAACTAACCTTTTCCTTGAATCCTTCAGTAAGATCGTTGATATGGAAAAGGTACTGTCAGAAAACAAAGGGGACGAAAAAATTCTTAAAGAAGCAAAGATTATGGGCTTTTCCGATACCTATATATCAAAGCTTTGGAACGTTCCTGAAATTGAAATATACGAAAAGCGTAAGAGTATGAAGCTTACCCCTGCTTTCCGTATGGTTGATACGATGAAAACGGGTAAATATCTGCCTTATCTCTATTCTTCCTACACAGGTGACAACAGCTCTATCCTCACTGATAAGAAAAAAATAGTTGTTCTTGGTGCAGGTCCTATAAGAATCGGACAAGGTGTTGAGTTTGACTATTCAACTGTTCACGCTGTTCAGACAATCAAAAAAGCAGGTTATGAAGCTATAATCATCAATAACAACCCTGAAACCGTTTCAACTGACTATACAACAGGGGACAAGCTTTATTTTGAACCACTTACGCCTGAAGACGTTATGGCTGTGATTGATTTTGAAAAACCCGAAGGCGTTGTTGCTTCCTTAGGCGGTCAGACAGCTATAAATCTTGCGGACCCTCTTATGAAACGCGGTGTTAAAATAATCGGAACTGATTGCGTTGCTATTGAACGTGCTGAAAACCGTGATAGCTTTGAAAAAATACTTCACGAATTGAATATCCCTCAACCAAAGGGAAAAGCAGTTACAAATATTGAAGACGGTATTAAAACTGCAAACGAAATTGGATATCCTGTTCTTGTTCGTCCCAGCTTTGTTCTTGGCGGCAGAGCAATGCAGATAGTTGCAAATGACGAACAGTTGAAGCTTTATCTGAAAACAGCCGTTGAAATTGACGAAGATAAACCTGTTCTCGTTGATAAATATATTATGGGAAAAGAAGTTGAGGTTGATGCTATCTGTGATGGCAGAGACGTATTTGTTCCCGGAATTATGGAGCTTGTTGAAAGAACAGGCGTTCACTCTGGTGACTCCATAAGCGTATATCCCACATATACCGTATCTGATAAGGTAAAAGGAATAATTTTACAGTATGCAAAGAAATTAGGAATTGGAATCGGTATCGTTGGTCTTTATAATATTCAGTTTATCGTAGATAAAGAAGATAACGTATATATCATCGAGGTAAATCCCCGTTCTTCAAGAACTGTTCCTTTCCTTTCGAAAGTAACGGGATATAGCCTTGCTGATATTGCAACTGAAGTTATTTTAGGTAAATCCTTGAAAGAGCTTGGAATATTTGAGCTTTATCCAGAAGAGAAGAAACGTTCATACGTTAAAGTTCCTGTTTTCTCCTTCAATAAGATAAAAGGACTTGACGCATACCTTTCTCCCGAAATGAAATCAACAGGTGAAGCTATTGGCTACGATGACAAGCTTCACAGAGCAATGAGCAAAGGTCTTATTGCATCGGGAATGAATCTTCAGAATTACGGAACGGTTTTTGTAACTATTGCGGATGAAGATAAAGAGGAGGCTTTGCCTCTTGTTAAGCGTTTCTATAATATGGGCTTCAATATTGAAGCAACTATAGGTACTGCTACCTTCCTCAAGGAACATGGAATCCGTACGAGAGTAAGAGGAAAGATAAGCGACGGAAGCGAAGAAATTCTTGATTCCATCAGAGCGGGCTACGTTGCTTACGTTATAAATACACGTTCAATAATGTCAGGAGTTCATTATGACGATGGTGTTGCAATTCGCCGTTGTGCAGTTGAAAACGGTGTAACCTTGTTCTCATCCCTTGATACTGTGAGAATTGTTCTTGACGTTCTTGAAGAAATAACAAATAAAGTTTCAACAATAGATTCATAATAAAAGATATAGGAGACCTTATGAAACAGGTAATTTTCAAAATCGCCTCTAATCTTCCCCTTACTGAAACTGTCTACCGCATGGAATTAGTTGGTGACAGCGAAGGTATAACCTGCGGACAGTTTGTAAATATAAAAATAGACGGATTGTTTTTGCGCAGACCTATCTCCGTTTATGACGTTTCAACGGATAGTCTTACAATAGTTTACAAGGTTGTAGGTCAGGGAACAGAAAAGCTTTGCGAGATGAAAAAAGGCGATGAGCTTGATATACTTACTTGCCTCGGCAATGGATATTCCCTTGATTTTGAAGGGGAAAACGCTTTGCTTATCGGTGGCGGTGTTGGAGTACCTCCGCTTTATTACCTTGCAAAACAGCTTTTGAAAAAAGGCAAAAAGGTCTCTGCAATTTTAGGATTTAATACAAAAGCCGAGGTCTTCGCTGAGGAAGATTTTAAGGCTTTGGGCGTTGACGTTACTGTCACAACCGCAGACGGAAGCTATGGTATTAAAGGCTTTGTAACTGATGCTTTGCCTGAATACGATTATTATTACTTCACTTGCGGTCCTGAACCGATGTTGAAAGCGGTTTATAAAAACGCAAAGGGTGACGGTCAGTTTAGCTTTGAAGAAAGAATGGGTTGTGGCTTTGGGGCTTGCATGGGATGCTCTTATAAAACCGTAAAAGGATATAAAAGAGTATGCAAGGACGGACCCGTATTCAAGAAGGAGGAAATACTGTGGGAAGATTAAACGTTTCTCTATGTGGAATTGAGATTGATAATCCTGTCATTCCTTCCAGCGGCACTTTTGGATATGGCTATGAATACGCAGAACTTTACGACATAAACGTTCTTGGGACGTTTTCCTTTAAGGGAACAACAAAGGATTCAAGATTTGGAAACCCAACTCCTCGAATCGCTGAATGTTATTCTGGTATGATAAATGCTGTGGGTTTGCAGAATCCTGGAGTTGATGCGGTTATCTCTGAAGAATTGCCAAAGCTTAAGACTTGCTTTGATAAAAAAGTAATGGCTAATATCGGCGGTTTTTCCGTGGATGAATATGTATATACAGCTCAAAAGCTGGATGAATGTGAACAGGTTGGCTGGCTTGAGGTAAATATCAGTTGTCCTAACGTTCACGGTGGTGGAATGAGCTTCGGAACTTCTCCTGCTGCGGCTGCGGAAGTTACTTCAAAGGTCAAAGCCGCAACGAAGAAGCCCCTTATTATAAAGCTTTCGCCAAACGTAACTGATATCGTTTCAATAGCAAAAGCTTGTGAGGATGCAGGTGCAGACGGAATCAGTATGATAAATACGATGCTTGGAATGCGTATCGATCTTAGAAAGAAGAAACCTGTAATTGCGAATAAAATGGGTGGCTTTTCAGGCCCTGCAATTTTCCCCGTAGCGCTCAGAATGGTTTATCAGGTTTTTGAAGCTGTGAAAATTCCTATAATCGGAATGGGCGGAATCAGCAATGCTGAAGACGTTATCGAAATGATGCTTGCAGGTGCGACGGCAGTTCAGGTAGGAACTGCAAACCTTATTGACCCTCTTGCTTGCAAGAATATAATTGATGATTTAGAAAAAACAATGGATAAGTACGGAATAAAAAATATTAAAGATGTAATTGGAGGCGCACATAATGGGTAAGGATGTAATTGTTGCATGTGATTTTTCAAGTAAAGAACAGGTTTTGAGTTTCCTTGATAAATTTGAAGGAAAAAAGCCTTTTGTAAAAATCGGAATGGAGCTTTATTATGCTGAAGGACCTTCCATAGTTAAGGAGATAAAAGCCAGAGGACATAAAATATTTCTTGATTTAAAGCTTCACGATATTCCTAACACAGTTAAAAAATCCATGGCTGTTTTGTCAAGACTTGACGTTGATATGACAAACCTTCATGCGGGCGGTACTGTTGCCATGATGAAAGCTGCTTTGGAAGGCTTGACTCGTGAAGACGGAACAAGACCTATACTTATTGCTGTAACTCAGCTTACTTCCACAAGTCAGGAAAGTATGGAAACAGACCTTCTTATTAAAGAAAAAATGGAAGACGTTGTTATGCATTATGCTTCCAACGCAAAGCTTGCAGGACTTGACGGTGTTGTTTGCTCTCCCCTTGAAGCTGAAGCTGTTCATAACCGTTGCGGTAAAGAATTCATAACTGTAACACCAGGCGTAAGATTTGCGGATGGTGATATCGGAGATCAAAAACGTGTTATGACTCCTGCAGAAGCGAAAAAAATCGGCTCTGATTATATTGTAGTCGGAAGACCTATTACGGCTGCTGAAGACCCCGTTTCAGCATACGAACGTTGCGTTGCGGAATTTGTTGACTAAAAGGAGAAATGAAAATGGAAGCTTACAAAAGAGAGTTTATTGACTTTTTAAAAAGTGCCAACGTTTTGAAATTTGGTGATTTTACAGCAAAAAGCGGAAGAAAAATTCCTTATTTCATAAACGCAGGTGAAATTAAAACAGGTGAACAGATTTCAAAGCTTGGAGAATTTTACGCTAAAGCATATTTTGAAAAAATAGGAAATAAAAAGACTGTTCTTTACGGTCCTGCATATAAGGGCATTTCTATTGCAGTATCAAGCGCAGTTGCTCTTTCTAAAAATGGCTTGGACGTTCCTTTCTTCTTCAATAGAAAAGAAGAAAAAGACCATGGTGAAGGGGGAACTTTCGTAGGCTACGTTCCAAAGGCTGGGGAAGAAATCGTTATCGTTGAAGACGTTATAACCGCAGGAACAGCTATTCGTGAAAGTATGGCTATTCTTTCAAAGCTTGAAGGCACAAAGGTTTCTGCTGTATTCGTTATGGTTGACCGTAAGGAAAAAGGTAATGGCGAAAAGTCCGCTATGAAGGAAGTTGAAGAAGAATTCGGTTTCCCCGTGTATTCCGTAGTTGACGTTTACGATATTATTGAATATCTTGAATCCGAAGGCGGAAATGAAGAAAACGTTGACAGAATCAAAAAATATCTTTCTGTAAACGGTGCGGCTTTATGAGAGGGCTTATAGATATAACGGATTTTTCCGTAGAAGAAATTGATTCCCTTATAGCTGTTGCAAACGCTATCATTGAAAATCCCAAAAAATACAGTGAGAAATGCAAGGGTAAAAAACTTGCCACGTTGTTTTTTGAACCATCCACAAGAACACGACTCAGCTTTGAAGCGGCAATGTACGAATTAGGCGGTAATGTTATAGGATTTTCAGAGGCATCCTCGTCTTCTTCATCAAAAGGTGAGAGCGTTGCGGATACGGCAAAGGTTATAAGTTGTTACGCTGATATTATCGCTATGAGACATCCCAAAGAAGGCGCTGCATACGTTGCAATGAAAAATGCATCTATCCCCGTTATCAACGCAGGCGACGGCGGTCATTGCCATCCAACGCAAACTCTTGCTGACTTGCTTACTATATATCGTGAAAAAGGAAGATTTGACAATCTGACCGTTGGTTTTTGCGGAGATTTGAAGTTTGGCAGAACTGTTCATTCTCTCATTGGTGCGTTATCACGTTACAGCGGTATAAAGTTTGTTCTTATATCTCCCGAAGAATTAAAACTTCCGAGTTACGTTAAAAATGACGTGCTTAAAAAGAATAATTTGCCGTATGTACAGACAACAAGCCTTGAAGACGTTATTGGCGAACTTGATATTTTGTATATGACAAGAGTGCAAAAAGAGCGTTTCTTCAACGAGGAAGATTATTTAAGACTTAAAGACAGTTATATATTGGATATTAAAAAACTTTCTCTCGCAAAAGAAAATCTTTCCGTTATGCATCCGCTTCCCAGAGTTAATGAAATAAGCGTTTCTGTGGATAACGACCCAAGAGCTTGTTATTTCAAGCAGGTTTTAAACGGAAAATATATGAGAATGGCTTTGATTCTCAAATTGTTGGAGGAGGCGGAAAATGAATATTGATTCAATTACAAACGGCGTTGTTATCGACCATATAACAGCGGGAAACGCAATGCGTCTTTATCATCTTTTGGGAATCGATTCCTTTGACTGTTCTGTAGCAATTATAAAAAATGCTTCAAGTAAAAAGCTTGGAAAAAAAGATATAATCAAAATTGACGGTGAGATTATTCCTGATATTGACATTATCGGATACGTTGATCCAGGCGCAACCGTTAATATTATAAAAGACGGAAAGCTAATATCAAAGCGTACTATTGATATGCCTGAGATGCTTACCAACGTTATAAAATGTAAAAATCCCCGTTGTATAACCTCGGTTGAGCAGGAGCTTGACCATGTTTTCAAATTGACAGATCGTGCCAAAAAGGTTTACCGTTGTCTCTATTGCGAAACAAAAGCAGATTTATAAAACCCAGATAAAAGGAGAATTATCACATGGCTATTTTTGTTAATGAAACGTCACATACGTTTAATGAATATTTACTTATACCTGGCTACTCTTCCAAGGAATGTATTCCTTCCAACGTAAGCCTTAAAACCCCTCTTGTTCGTTACAAGAAAGGGGATAAATCCGCTGTTACAATGAATATACCTATGGTTTCTGCTATAATGCAGTCCGTATCAGGTGACAGACTTGCTGTTGCTCTTGCTATGGAAGGCGGTGTTTCATTTATCTATGGTTCACAGTCCATTGAGGACGAAGCAGCTATGGTAAAACGTGCAAAAAGCTATAAAGCAGGATTTGTAAACAGTGATTCAAACGTTAAACCCGATGATACAATGGCAGACGTTGTAGCTCTCAAGGAAAAAACAGGTCATTCCACTGTTGCCGTAACCTCTGACGGAACGGCAAATGGAAAGCTTCTCGGTATCGTTACAGGCAGAGATTACAGAGTCAGCCGTATGGCCCCCTCAACGAAGGTTTCCGAATTTATGACTCCTTTTGATAAGCTTATTTGTGCAAAAGAGGGAACAACTCTTAAAGAAGCTAATGATATAATTTGGGATAATAAGCTCAATTCACTTCCTATAATAGACGAGGAAGGAAAGCTTTGCTATTTTGTTTTCCGTAAGGACTATGATACTCATAAGCAGAACCCTAACGAGCTTCTTGATTCAAACAAAAGATACGTTGTTGGTGCAGGTATCAACACACGTGACTATGCGGAACGTGTTCCCGCATTGGTGGAAGCGGGTGCGGACGTGCTTTGTATCGATTCCTCCGAGGGATTTTCCGAATGGCAGAAGCTTACTCTTGAATGGATAAGGGATAAATATGGTGACAGCGTTAAAGTTGGCGCAGGTAACGTAGTTGATGCAGACGGCTTCCGCTTCCTTGCTGATTGCGGAGCAGACTTTATTAAGGTTGGCATTGGCGGCGGTTCAATCTGTATTACTCGTGAAACAAAGGGTATAGGCAGGGGACAAGCAACCGCACTTATCGAAGTTTGCAAAGCAAGAGATGAGTATTTCAAGGAAACAGGTATATACGTTCCTGTTTGCTCTGATGGCGGTATCGTTTATGACCATCATATTACATTGGCTCTTGCTATGGGGGCAGATTTCGTAATGCTTGGAAGGTATTTTGCAAGATTTGACGAAAGCCCAACAAATAAAGTTAATATTGGCGGAACTTATTATAAAGAATATTGGGGCGAAGGGAGCAACCGTGCAAGAAACTGGCAGAGATATGATATGGGCGGTGACAAAAAACTTTCTTTCGAGGAAGGCGTTGATTCATACGTTCCATATGCAGGCCCATTGAAGGACAACGTTGCTTTATCTCTCAGCAAAGTTCGTTCAACAATGTGCAACTGCGGTGCATTATCCATATCCGAGCTCCAAAAGAAAGCAAAGCTCACTCTTGTTTCTGCTGTAAGTATAACCGAAGGCGGTGCACATGACGTTATCCAAAAGGATAAAAGTGTGCCTATAAAATAGTTTTTGGAGAATAAAATGAAGAAAATAGGAATTGTAATGGGGAGCGATAGCGACCTTCCCATTATTCAAAAAGCTACTGATATTTTAAAATCCTTTGAAGTACCTTTTGAGGTTCATGTTTATTCTGCACATAGAACACCCGTGGAAGCAAAGGAATTTTCATTGGCAGCAAGAGAAAAGGGCTTTGGAGTTATTATTGCCGCGGCAGGTATGGCGGCTCATTTAGCAGGAGCAATTGCCGCAAATACAACGTTGCCCGTTATCGGTATTCCTTGTAAATCATCTTGCTTCGATGGAATGGATGCTTTGCTTTCGACAGTTCAGATGCCAACAGGTATTCCAGTGGCAACAGTCGCTGTAAATGGCGGTGCAAACGCTGCTTTACTTGCTTTGCAGATTCTTGCTGTCGAGGATAAAGAATTGGCTTTTAAGCTTGATGCAAAGAGAAAAAGCGATATGGAAGCAGTTTTGGAAAAAGATAAAAATATCATATCGAAGTTATAAAAGGAGAAATCATAATGGAAAAGAAACTTGTATATAAAGGAAAAACCAAGGATGTTTTCGCCCTTGATAATGGAAATTATCTTCTTAAATTCAAGGACGATTGCACAGGAAAAGACGGTGTTTTTGATCCTGGCGAAAACTCTGTAGGACTCACTATTGATGGCGTTGGTGACGTTAACCTTCGTATGTCAGTATATTTCTTTGAAAAAGTAAATAATGCAGGAATCAAAACCCATTTTGTAAACGCTGACCTTAATGATACAACCATGGAAGTCCTTCCTGCAAAGGTTTTCGGCAAAGGTCTTGAAGTTATCTGCAGACATAAAGCCGTTGGAAGCTTTATTCGTCGTTACGGAGATTATATTGAAGAAGGTGCAGATCTTCCTGAATACGTTGAAATGACCTTCAAGAATGACGAAAAGGGTGACCCCCTTGTTATTAAGGATGCTTTGGTTGCTCTTGGTGTTATGACTGATAAACAGTATGATGATATTAAATCCATGACACAAAAGATAACCCGAATCGTAGCTGATGACCTTCTTGAAAAAGGATTGGTTTTATACGATATTAAGTTTGAATTCGGTTACGATAAGGACGGAAACGTTATGCTTATCGATGAAATAGCATCTGGCAATATGAGAGTTTATAAAGACGGCAAATATATTGACCCTATGACTTTGTCTGAGCTTTTCTTTGCATAATACTTACATAGCGGAGGACTGCATATGGGCGGTTTTTTTGGAGCAACATCCCTCAAAAACTGTGTTCCCGAGGTTTTTTTCGGAACAGATTATCATTCTCATCTTGGTACACGTCGCGGAGGAATGGCGGCGTATGACGTTAAGTTGGGAATGCAGAGGGAAATTCACAGCATTGAAAATTCTCCTTTCAGAACCAAGTTTGACGGTGTTCTTGATGAGATGTATGGGAACGTTGCCATTGGATGTATAAGTGACAGCGATCCTCAACCTATTATTATCCGTTCAAAATTAGGTGTATACGCCATGTGTACAATAGGAAGGATAAATAATTCAGAAGAGCTTATAGATAAATATCTCAGATTCACCGGAAGCCATTTTCAAGCGATGACAGGAGGACGTGTCAACTCTAACGAACTGATAGCAACTCTTATTCATCAGAAAGAAAGCTTTGCGGAAGGAATTCGTTTCGTTCACGATTCGATTGATGGAACGGCTGCTATTCTCATTATGAAAGAGGATGGGAACCTTATTGCCGCTCGTGATAAGGAAGGAAGACTCCCTTTGATTATTGGTAAGGATGCCCTTGGTCATTGTGTAACCTTCGAGGATTTCGCAGGACATAAGCTTGGATATACAACGGTAAGAGAATTAGGTCCTGGGGAAATTGTTGAAATTTCACCAAGGGAAATAGAAGTCCTTTCTCCTCCAAGGAAGAAGAAAAAGGTTTGTTCGTTTTTGTGGTCTTATTACGGTTATTCAACTTCATGCTATGAAGGCATAAACGTTGAAGTTATGAGATATAAAAATGGAAGAATTATGGCTCGAACTGATATGGAAAATAATAACGTTGATGAGCTTGACTATGTTTGCGGTGTTCCCGACTCGGGTACTCCTCATGCAATAGGGTATTCAAACGAAAGCGGCATTGCGTTTGCCAGACCGTTTATTAAATATACACCAACTTGGCCAAGAAGCTTTATGCCTTCAACGCAGAGTGAACGAAGCATGATTGCGAAAATGAAGCAGATACCCGTTCACGATCTTATCAGAGATAAGAAGCTTTTGTTCGTTGACGATTCAATCGTAAGAGGAACACAGCTCAGAAGTACCGTTGATTTTCTTTATGAGCATGGAGCTGAAGAGGTACATATGCGTTCAGCTTGTCCTCCCATAATGTTTTCTTGCAAATATCTGAATTTTTCTCGCTCAACTTCTGACAACGATTTGATAACAAGAAGTACCATAATTGAACTTGAGGGGGAGGAAGGTCTTAAATATCTGGAAGAATATATGGACGGAACAACGGAACGCGGAAAGAAAATGCGTAAAGCGATTTGTGATAAATTCCATTTTTCTTCTCTTGAATATCAAACCCTTGAAGGAATTGTAGAAGCAATAGGTATGAGTTCTGACGAGTTATGTACGTATTGTTGGAACGGAAAGGAATAATTAAATGAGTATAAATTCAAGATCTGAAAGCTACGCCGCCGCAGGTGTAGATATTACAGCAGGATATAAAGCTGTAGAATTGATGAAAAAACATATTCTCCGCACGAAAAACGAAGGATGTCTTGACGACGTAGGCGGTTTTGGCGGTTGCTTCGGACTCAACCTTGATGGAATAAAGAATCCTGTTCTTGTATCAGGTACAGACGGTGTCGGAACAAAGCTTAAAATGGCAATTCTTCTTAATAAGCACGATACAATAGGAATTGACTGCGTTGCAATGTGTGTAAACGATATTATCTGTTGCGGTGCAAAGCCTTTGTTTTTCCTTGATTATATTGCTTGTGGAAAGAATTATCCCGAACGTATAGCCGAGCTTGTTGCAGGAGTTGCAGAAGGATGCGTTCAGTCAGGAGCAGCTCTTATAGGTGGTGAAACAGCAGAACATCCCGGTATGATGCCTGTAGATGAATATGACCTTGCTGGCTTTGCCGTTGGTGTTGTTGATAAGGAAAAAATTATTGACAATACGAAAATGAGCGAGGGCGACGTTGTTATTGCTCTTGCTTCAACAGGTATTCATTCCAACGGTTTTTCTCTTTGCAGAAAGGTTTTCGATATTGATAACAATAATCCTGATCTTTACGTTCCAAATGAAGCTCTGGGCGGAAAAACGATTGCGGAAACTCTTTTAGTTCCTACGAAAATTTACGTTAAGTCCGTTCTTTCTCTTATTGAAAAAATAAACGTTAAGGGAATCTCTCATATAACAGGAGGGGGATTCTATGAAAATATTCCAAGAAGTATACCTGACGGACTTGGTGCAAAAATAGATAAATCCTCTGTTAAGGTTCTTCCTATTTTTGATCTCATAGCAAAGACGGGAAATATCAGCGAACGTGATATGTTCAATACGTATAATATGGGCGTTGGTATGAGCATTGTTGTAGCGAAAGATGACGTTGATGAAGCTCTCGCAATTCTTAAAGAATGCGGCGAAGATGCATACGTTATCGGTGAGATAGTAAAAAGCGAGGACAAAATAGAAATATGCTAAACACAGAAAAAGCTGATATTGCGGTTCTTGTATCAGGCGGAGGCACAAATTTGCAGGCGTTGATTGATGCGCAAGCCGACGGAATTATAAAAAGCGGTCAGATTTCAATAGTTATTTCTGATAACCCAAATGCATACGCTCTTGAAAGAGCAAAAAAAGCAGGAATTAAAACAGCTGTTATTACTAAAAAATCACGTGGAATAGCTTTTGAAGACGATATTATAGAGCTTCTTCACGAAAATGGAATAGAGCTTGTTGTTCTTGCTGGATTTATGACAATTTTAAGCAGTAAATTTACAAAGGCGTTTGAAAACAGAATAATTAACGTACATCCTTCTTTGATTCCTTCCTTTTGCGGTAAAGGATTTTACGGCTTGAAGGTTCATGAGGCAGCTCTTAATAAAGGCGTTAAGGTGACGGGTGCAACAGTTCATTTTGTAAATGAAATTCCTGACGGCGGTGAAATCATAATGCAAAAGGCAGTTGACGTCCTTGACGGTGATACGCCTGAGATTTTGCAAAAGAGAGTTATGCTTGAAGCTGAATGGATAATTCTCCCAAAAGCTACAGAGCTTGTATGCTCAAAAATAATGAATAAAGGTGAGTAAAATGGCATTATACGATATAAAAAAATTACTTTCAGAGAACACATATCCTGGCAGGGGTATAATTATCGGTAAATCTGCAGATGGTAAAAATGCTATGATTGCATATTTTATAATGGGTAGAAG
>JAZOCZ010000163.1:0-13138 GCA_045596755.1 Eubacteriales bacterium
ATTTTATCACATAGGGATGATGATGTCACCGCCTCATAAACACGATAAATTCCTACACCTGTTTTTTCATCAGAAAAGAGAATTTCTTTCCCAAGGACGCATTTTTGAAGGATTTTTTCATCAAATTCAACCTTCAATAAACCCGAAGGCTCTTTATCGGAAAGTTCAACAACAACCATATCCTTGTCAAAAATAATATATCTGCCCAATGAATAGGTGTACATTATACTCTCGCGTTCAGAAACGGTTACAGTTATCTTATCAGGAACAGTTCTTTTGATTTCACATTCCGCAAGATAAGGAAATTCAGAAAGAAGTTTTTCTTCCTTTTCGGATTTTGAATAGCCAAAAAGTCTGTCACCTGCTTTTATTCCAAAAGCATCTGACAAAATCTCATTTGAATAGTATTCGTTTCCAACGTATTCAACGGAAACGACCTTGAACAAATACTGATAGCACAGGTATCCGAAGGCGCAAAGAATCAAAAGCAACATAAATACGTAGCTCTTTCTTCTGCGTTTCAGTTTCCGTCGTCTCGCATTTTCTATCTGGTGCGTTTCATTCACCTTTTCATAATCCGTATCTCTGTTCATTTCAGACCTTTTTCATTTAACTATTTAATCAAGCTCAACGCTTCTGTAACGATATTTTCCACCGCTCTTTCCGACGCGAATTTTTTAATATTCTCAGAAAGCGATAAACGTTTCTTTGGGTCACTCACCAGCTCTTTTACAGTATCAAAAAGCACAGAGGGAGTTAAATTCTTTTCCTCAATCATTACGGCGGCATTTGATTTTTCAAGCACCAATGCATTTTTAAACTGATGATTTTCAGCAACGTTAGGCGATGGAATCAAAACGGTTGCTTTGCCGAGAAATGCAGCTTCTGTTATTGTTATAGCTCCTGCACGAGAAATGACAACGTCCGATGCCGCCATTTGCTTTGGAAGATCGTACATATACTCATACAACTGAAAATTAGGAAATTTATCAAGTCCGTATTCTGATACCTTTGCCACGCATCTTTCGTAATCCCTTTTTCCCGCCACATGACGATATACAATATCATGTTCGCTTTCAAGAAGTTTTCGGAGCATATTAAGCACGTTATCATTTATACAAGAAGCACCAAGGCTTCCACCAAAGGAAAGAACAAATATTTTTTCCTTCGATATGCCCATTTCAGCTCTGTTGAGGTCATATTCATAAGAATAAAGTTTAGGAGATACAGGATTTCCCGTAAGGATTATTTCTCCCTTTGTTTCAGCAAAATATTTTTTACTTTCCTCATAGCTCAAGCATACCTTATCTGCGGATTTAGCAAGTTTTCTCGTTGTCATTCCAGGATATGCGTTTTGTTCATGAATAAGGGTTGGTATGCCCATTTTTTCACCTGCACGAACAGCCGCCCAGCTTGCATAACCGCCCGTTCCAATAATAACGTCGGGCATAAATTTTGAAATAAGTTTTTTTGCCTTGGAAACACTCGTCATGGCTTTGACAGCGGTTTTTATGTTTGACAAAGTAAGCTTTCTTGTAAAGCCCTGAATATCAATAGTTTCTATTTTATACCCCGCAGCTTCAACAAGTCTTTTTTCCATTCCCCGTTTGCTTCCGACAAAGAGAATTTCAGCGTTATGGTATTTATTTTTTATACAGTCTGCAATAGAAATAGCAGGATAAATATGTCCACCCGTTCCACCACAGGAAAAAACTACTCTTATTCTTTTATCGGATTTATTCATATCGTACACGTTACTCATACATTACTCCTGCTCAACTATCGAATGTCTTGAAACGGATAAAACTATACCTGCCTGCGCCATAAGAATCACGAGGGACGTTCCTCCGTAGCTCAAAAAAGGCAAACTGATACCCGTACTCGGAAGTGTATTGGACACAACCGCAATATTAAGAAGTGTTTGTATTCCTATCTGACAAACTATGCCTGCAACCAAAAGTCCTGAGAAAACAGTTGGAGCTTTTTTGGCGATATACATACCCCTCCACACGAGAGCGGCAAAAACGAGCATTATTGCAACTGCGCCAACAAAACCCATTTCTTCGCATATAACTGAAAAAATATAGTCGTTCTGCGGTTCGGGTATATATCCATCCTTCTGATTACTCTGACCAAGTCCCACGCCCCATACACCGCCCGATGCTATGGCAAAAAGGGATTGAGCAGGTTGCCAACCGTCATTTTTGAAATATAGGGGGTCAAAGGGATCGAACCATACAGCAAGACGCGAGCCTGCATGGGACAGGAAAGAAAGTTTTGGAAGTATATTTATAAGCAAAACACCCGCAACCCCTGCAAGTCCTAAGCCAGACAGCAGATAAATCCAATTAACGCCACCCATAACCATCATGCAGAAAACAAGGGCGCAAAGAATTATTATACATGAAAGGTGTGGCTGTGGAAACAATATTCCCGCACTGAATCCGAGAACGAGAACGTAAAAGCCAAGACATTTGAAGCCTTTGATTTTTTCTTTCGCATCAGCAGCGTATTTTGCACAAACGACAATAACTGCAAATTTCAATATTTCCGAAGGTTGAAATTTAATACCAAGATTGAGCCAACGTGTTGCACCGCCGCTTGAATGACCGAGCCCAGGAATAAAGACTGCAAGGCAAAGGCAAAAAGCGATGACGTATATAACACGGCTCATTTTTTTATAAATTCTGTAGTCCAATAATGATGCAGCAAACATGGCAACAATACCAAGAAGCACGTAGAAAATATGATTTTTCGTAAAATAATAACTATCTCCGTGATTTGCTTCTGCATAAGAATAGCTTGAACTTGCAACAGCTATAACACCTATGCCGATAAGAACAAGCGTGAGAATCATAAATGGTTTATCAACTTCACCGATTATTCTTACCATTCTCTGCGCAGGGCGTGCTTCAGTAAGGGAGTTTTCAGTGTTTACAGAAAGTGCGTCATTTTTATTTTTTGCGTTTTTCTTTTTATTTGAATTTCTATCAAACATTTTTTCTCCCCATATTATTTAGCAAAATTTTAAAGAGTGAACAAAAAATAAGTCAGTGCCGAAAAAAGAGCAGTTATAGTTGAGAAAACGAAAACAATCTTAACCTCACTCCAACCGCTTTTTTCAAAATGATGATGAATAGGAGCCATTTTGAATATTCGTTTACCGGTAAGTTTAAATGACAAAACTTGAAGGATTACAGATATTCCTTCTATAAGGTAGATAAAGCATATAACCACAGACCACACGCCCGCATTCACCGCAAAGCACATGGCGACAATCATAGCGCCTAAAAACTGCGAACCTGTATCACCCATAAAGACCTTCGCAGGATGAAAGTTGAATATCAAAAATGCAAGCATCGCCCCAAGGCAAGCCACAGAAAGAACGAAAAGGCTTTCGTGACTTGTCAAAAAAAGTTTATAAGTCAACAGTGAAAAGAAAAGAAATATAACCGCTGCAACACTTCCTGCAAGTCCATCAATTCCATCCGTAAGGTTTGCACAATTCACAAGATACATTATGGCAAGAGTGCAGACGGGATAATATAAAATTCCAAGGTCAAGACCTCCAAGGAAAGGTATTCTCAATGTTGTATCAACGTATTCAAATTTCACAAGCAAGACAAGATATGCAACTGTGAACACGGTCTGAATCGCAAGTTTCTGCATGGGTGTTAACCCCTTGTTTTGCTTTTTGAAAAGTTTTACGTAATCATCAACAAATCCGACCATACCGTATGACAACGCAAAAAGCATATGTATAAGCAAGGAATAATCACCGTTTTTTATATCATTTGGCAAAAGAAAAATTCCTGCGGCAACAAAAATCCCAATCATGAAAAAAAGTCCGCCCATGGTTGGCGTTCCTTCCTTACATTTATGCCAGGAAGGTCCTATTTCAAGAATTTTTTGTCCCAGCTTTGCTTTTCTTAAGATAGGAATAAATATTTTGAGAAGCAACGCAGAAACTGCAAATGCTATGATGAAAGCAAAACAAGTTTTATATATCAATCCCATTTTATTATAACCCCGTTTTATTTTTATTTGTCGGTTATATTATAAACTTTTTATATATTTATTGAGGAAATAACTTCCCCAAATCTCATTCTGTTGCTTGCCTTAAAAAGAATATAAGTATCATTTTCCGCATATTTATCAATTTCTTTTATAAAAAGCTCTCTCTCGTCTGCGGAAAAATGGAAAACGATTTTATGTCCTGCCTCTTTCGCTCCTTTGGCAATATACTTTCCAAGTTCTCCATAACATAAAAGGACATCACAGCAACTTTCTGCATGTTTTCCAACGTTTTCATGAAGCAAAGGCGCATTATCGCCAAGCTCAAGCATATCACCCAAAACAGCTATTCTTCTGCCATTTCTTGTTTTTAAATAGTCAAGAGCGGCTTTCATTGATTCGGGAGCGGCATTATAGCAATCATCGATAACGAAAACTCCATTTTTACCGTTTCTTACTTTGATTCTGCCTTCGCTTTCAGAAAGTTCGGAAAGACCATAAGCAGCTTCTTCGTGAGAAACACCTGCTATAATACCCGCCCCATAGGCAAGCATAGCATTCTTGACGTTATGAATTCCACGTTGTTTTATAAAAACTTCTTTTCCGTTCACAGTGAAGAAAATTTTCCCGTCGCGTTCTTCTATATCGCTACAATAAAAATCTGATTTTTTATTTTCGAGAGAACAACGAACAACGTTGCATCCACAGTCAATTTCACGGCATAACATATCGTCATCGTCGTTCACTATCAAAACGCCGTCATTCATCCCGACGGTTATATCCAATTTTTCCTTACGAATGTTTTCTCTTCCACCCAGATATTCGCTATGAGACCAACCGATATTCGTAACTATTGCAATATCAGGCTTTGCCAATTTTGAAAGTGTGGATATCTCCCCTGCCATATTCATTCCAAGCTCAAGAATCATATAATCGATGTTTTCAGGAGCATTAAGAATAACCATAGGAAGTCCCGTATAGCTGTTCATATTACCAGGAGATTTATACACCTTGTACTTATTGGAAAACACAGAGTTTACGTATTCCTTCGTTGAAGTTTTTCCAACGCTTCCCGTAACGGCGACGCATTTATTTTTTGAAAGGTCGCTTTCTCTATGAACCATCGCCAAATCGTACATTGCTTTTCTGACATCGGGAACGAATATAGTATTTTTAGCAAGGAATTTTTCATCCTCTACTATAGCACAATTTTTTCCTGATTCAGTTATTACGCTTACGAAATTATGACCGTCAAATCTATCTCCGCGAAGGGCAACGAATAAATTTCCCTCTCCTTCAACCTTTCTGCTATCGGAAAGCACATTATTGACAATCATTTTACCGTCAAATTCAAGGCTGCGTTTGCCACCTGTAAAAGCGGCTATATTTTCCAAAGTATAATTCATTATTATATCATCCTATAATTCCATCATAAAAGAATTCAATTCCAACAACCGTACCCTTGGGAACTTTCTGTCCCTCGGATAAGGTTTGGGATACTGCTCTCGGTGTTCCGGCACCTGTATAAGCACCACCGTATGAATAGTTAAGTCCCAATTTATCAAGTGATTTTTTAACTTTTGCAGGAGAATAATTTTTTAAAGAAGGTACGGTTACATATTCAACCTCAGAGTCATCCGTATATAAAAATACTTTCCCATCTTTAATCATATAAGCTCCTGCCTCAGGACTTTGAGAAACAACCGTATCTCCTGTTCCTATAACCTGACAGGCAAAACCTGCGGCTTCAATCTTCTCTTTAGCAGAAACAACAGATAACGTTTCATAATTTTCCACCTTTTCGTTAACAGGAGCATTTTCGTCGCTTCTTGGTATTTCCATATAAGGCAAAACCTCCGTGAGAACCTTGGAAACAACAGGAGCAGCAATTACACCGCCATAAAATACAGGGTTTCCGTAGGTATCTTTTCCACGAGGTTCATCAATTGCAACGAGAATTGCAATCTGCGGATCTTCAGCAGGTGCAAATGCAACACAAGAGCCGATGTAGAAAAGGTTTTTTCCTGAACCTTCACCGTGAATTGCTTCGTATTGGTTTCTTTCATTGATTTTCTGAGAAGTACCGGTTTTAGCAGCTATTGAATATCCTGCAACCGTTGCGTTTTTAGTTGTTCCCATCTGCGAGCCTTCTTCGAGGATCGAAAGAATAGTTTTAGATGTCCCCTCAGAAATAACCTGCAACGTTGACTCATATTCGTAGGTTTCCGTCATATTCCCGTCATTGTCGCAAATACCCACACCAACATGCGGAGTTACCAAAGTTCCTCCGTTTGCAACAACCGAAACGCCTCTTATCTGTTGAAGCATTGTTGTTTTAAAGGTCTGACCGAAGGAGTACGTTGCAAGTTCAACGGTTTCAAACTGTGATTTCGTGGTTTCAAAATATATGGTTGCGGATTCAGCGTACATATCGCTTCCCGTTTTATCCATATATCCGAAAGATTCATAATATTCAAGGAAAGTTTGTTTACCTATTTCCTGCCCCCAAGTTACAAAAGCAGGGTTACAGGAATTCTGCAAGGTCTGTGCAAAACTCTGATGACCGTGACCGCTGGTTTTATGGCAATTTATTCTTGTACCGCCAATTGTTATATATCCAGGGCAATTCAAGCTGTCATTCAAGGATACAACCCCTTCTTCAAGAGCCGTTGCCGCTGTAAATATTTTGAAAGTAGAACCTGGCTCATAAGTTCCCATGGCAATTTTATCCTGCCATTGTTTCATCAGATATTCCACGAACTTTTCAGACGTCTGTTTATCTTCAGGAAGGGAATCATACTGATTCTGATAAAACTCATTCAGCTTTTTAGGATCATTCAAATCGAAAGAAGGATATTTTGCTGATGCAAGAATTTCGCCCGTATTGACGTTCATAATAACTCCCGCAACTCCTTCGGGTGGGAAATTATTATCGTAATACGCTTCTTTAAGATATTTTTCAAGCATAGCCTGAACTGTTATATCTATTGAAAGGACAAGGTTTTTACCGCTCTTTGGTTCTATATACGTTTCGTATTTATAAGCGAGGTCATTTCCTCTTCCGTCAGCCGCTTTTACGATTTTTCCATTTATGCCTTTCAGAACGTTTTCGTAAGTTGCTTCTGCACCATATACACCAACCAAGTCTTTGGAGTTTTCAGAACCGCTGACAAAGCCTATAATATTTGCTGCAAGTGAGCCATAAGGATAATACCTTTTGGTTTCCTCCTCAAGGTTAATGATAACAGATAAATCAATTCCACGAGGGTTTTCGTAACTCCTCGTTCTCGCCAAAACTTTTGATATATAAGTTCGGAGTTCCGTCGCCTTCTCTTCATCAACTTCTTTGGCAATTATTTCATATCTGGTATTTTTCTTTGTACGTTCTTCTACTTTTTCACGATCAACGCCCAAGATATCTACCAAGCCATCAACCGCAAGTTTATGCTGAATCTCCGTTTCAATATCCCTCGGAGAGATGAAAACGGTGTAAACTGTATAATTCGTCGCAAGAACGTTCATATTTCTATCGTAGATAATTCCACGTTTCGCCGTAAGTGTCGTTTCTCTTGTGTATTGCTCCGATGCCTTTTGGGAAAGTCCGTCAGGGTCAATTACCATAAGGGAATACAAAACCGTTATAAGAAAAAGAAAAACTGCCATCATCACGCACAAAACCGTGTTTTTGCGGAAATCCATAGAAGTTTTACTATGCTCACGCACAGGCTTTTTCCATTTTTTCTTTTTCTCTGGTTGAGAATCAAACGTATTCTTTTTTCTATCCTTTTTTGGTGAAGGTGTATCTTCTTCAAAAAAAGGTTCATTGCCAAAGCCAAGGTTTCCTATACTTATTCCTTGATTTTCAACTTCTTTATCTTTCTTATTTTGCTTTTCTTCATTCATACGTATTCACCAACGAATTTGCTATAATCAAAATTCCCCACAAATTATTCTAACCGTGGGGAGAACTTTTCTCATGTAAGGGTGTTCTGAATTATATATATTCAAAAATTCTTTTAATATGAGAGTTATATCAAACCAAAAGAAGCCCAATACCGTTTTTGACAAAAGACACAAAGTCAAAGGGCTTGGGCTTCGTCGATATTCAGTTTTAATTATCTGCGGCATCAACCGAAAATATCGCTGAAAAATCTTCCCATACCCGAAAGGAGAGTTGTCCAGCCGTTCGTTTCTTCATCAACCTCAACAACCGTTATTTCATCGTCAAGTTGAAGTTCAACATAGACTTTTTCAGGATCCTTTTTTACCATACCCATATTATTTTCTATATATTCTTGTTGATTTTCAAGAACTTCTTCGTCCTTCTGTGCAAGTTTTTCAGAATAAACCGTTTCCATAGCTTTAAATTCCGCAAGTTGCTTATTCATACTTGCCATATCGTTGCTTATGTCATCAAGAGAGATCTGACATATAACGTTCGTAAGAAGCAAAGCTGAAAAAAGAATTATAGCAAAAACCGTCGGTGCATAGCCTTTTGTTTTTTTATTGCCTACAACAGTCACCTCTTCTTCTTTATTCAAGGCTTTTATGCCAGAGAATATTCCGCGAAGAGTTGGTTTCGTTTCTTTTTCTATAAATTCGCTTTGGTTCATCAAGGAAATGCCGGATTCACCTTTTTTAGCGTTTTTTTCGGAAGTCACGGTTATTTCATTTTTCAAAGTCTGTTCATCTGTTTTTCTTTTGTTTTTGTTATTTTCCGACATTTTCTTTCCTTTCTCTGCGGTGTGGCTTCTTCCAAAGGAATCAGATTTTTTCACATATTCGAAGTTTCGCACTATGAGAACGATTATTCTCCGAAAGTTCATCTTCCGTTGGCAAAAGGGGTTTTTTAGTTATCACCCTTCCAATCGCCTCCTTACCGCATACGCAAGGATAACGAGGATCACATTCGCAAGGGTTTTCAAATTTTTTAAATGTTCTTTTTACTATCTTATCTTCCAACGAATGAAACGTTATTACAGCAATTCTTCCACCGCTTACCGTCATATCCATCAGATCAGTTAACGTTTGTTCAATAACTTTAAGCTCCGCATTTGTTTCAATTCTTACACTTTGAAAAATACGTTTAACACAGTCCATCTTTTCAGAAGGTTTTTTGGCAGGAGATGAATTTTTTATAAGCTCACAAAGTTCAAGAGTTGTTTCGATAGGCTTCTTTTCTCTTGTTTTTTCTATAACCGAAGCAAATATAGGAGAGAAACGTTCCTCACCGTATTCTTTAAAAACACGAATGAGTTCACCTTTTGAATAACCATTTATAACGTCATAAGCCGTAAGGCTTTCACGCCTGTCCATTCTCATATCAAGAGGAGCATCAAATCTGTATGAAAACCCCCTCTCAGGATTATCAAGCTGATATGAAGAAACTCCAAGGTCTATAACTGCACCGTTTATCTGAAAAACGCCACGTTCTTTAAGCTCACGGGATGCATTTGAAAAATTCTCATTGATAAGACAAAGTCGTTCATCTGAAAACTTCTCCAAAGCATTGTTTATTGCATCAGCATCTCTGTCAAAACCGTACAGTTTTCCATTGCCCATTCTTGATAATATAAGGGAGCTGTGTCCGCCCCCGCCAAAAGTGCAATCTACGTAAACACCGCCATCGGAAATCTCCATTCCATCAACGGTTTCTTTAAGCATTACAGAATAATGATTGAATTCCATTACAAGTCAACCTCTTCACCGAATTCAATATTTGCCATTTCATCTTCGTACTGTTTTTCAAGAGAAGTCCATGTATCTTTTGACCAAAGCTCGATACTGTTATTATTTCCTACAACAACGATATCACCCTTCAGATTCATATCTTCTCTGAATTTCATCGGAATAAGCAAACGGCCTTGAGAATCAAGAGTTGCAACCTGCGTTCTCGAATATATAAGTCTTTTCAGATTTGCATATTTATAATTTGGAAGAGCTTCGAGCTTTTCTACGTATTTTTCCCAATCTTCAAGTCGATATACGCTTACGCAATCATAAAGAGTTCGGGTAACAACAAAATTTTCGCCAAGTTTACACGTAAGTTTTATTGGCAAGAAAACTCTGCCCTTGGAATCAACACTATGTTCATACGTTCCAAAAAACATTCTGTCGCTCTCCTCTCTGTAAATTTGCGTTTATTCGACCGCTTGTTGTAAAATTCGTCAAATGGTGGAAAAAGAATTCACCTATCTATGAGCAAAGGATAAAATTGGCTATTTTTTTCCTTATTTTACCACTTTGGTTACACTCAACTTTAAGTTACGTGTATTTTACTTGAACTCCAGTGCCACTTTGCACTCTTATTATATATTGTATAAATTCAAATGTCAATAGTTTTTTTAAAGTTTTTCATATTTTTTTGCCCTTAAAATCGTCTCAAATGCACATAACCCCCTTGCAAAAAACAAATTTTACTGACAAAAAATAAAAGACCCGATTTTTAGTCAGGTCTTTCCGATTTTTTGCTTATTTTTTATTGTTTTTCACTTTTTTCAACTAAAATTATTCTGCAACATCTCCGCACATAGATTTTAAAATCTGTTTTTTTATTTCTCCGGAATCCGAATTCGCCCCACAGAGAAACCATAATTTTATATATGCTGAAATTGGGGAAATGCAAGGAAGCGGATTTATACAAAATTCCTCGTAAAACCTTGTGCTTTCATACGGGATGTCCTTTCCTACACCTGTTATAAATATAGTAACTCCCCTTTTTTTCATCTCTTCAAAAAAAGTCACAGCTTCTTTGGAAACGGTATTCGTAGTTCCCGAATGGTAACTCCCTAAAAGGATATATTTCACATCTGAATCAACCAAAGGATATTTCATTTCAGGGTATGATTCTATTCTTAATATGCTTTTTTTCGCTTCAATGAGGTTTGGCAAATTTCCAAAATGAAATTCATCCGCCTTTTCGGAATATTTTTTATTCGTTATGAACTCATCATTTTTATCAAAATACCCGTAAAATGAATTTTTTACGCTATAAATGGAGTCGGAAAAACACAAGGCATTGCAAAGTCTTGTTCCCTTATGAATCCTTATGCGGTCTCCCTCATTTTTGTATGAAACCCACACACCGCCCTTTTTAACGTTTTTTATAAAAAGAACAGCACCATGGAGATTATTATATCCATTTGACCTTTTGTCTTCAAGAGGATAATTTGCAGAAACCATACATACAGGTATTTGTATTTCACCCAAAGCATAACTTAACGCCGAAGAAGAATACGCCAATGTATCAGTTCCATGGGTTACGATTATTCCTGAATAACATTTACAGAGATTTTCTTTAACGGTTGAGATAAGTTTGCAAATGTGCTCAATGTCAAGATTTTCGCTGAGGAGTGTATACGGAGAAACGGTTTCGTATTCGCCAAAATCTCCAAAACGTTCTTTATATCCTTCAATCAATTTATAAGGCTTGTTTTCGTCAGTACAAATATATTCGCCCTTTTGCGTACTTCCAATAGTTCCGCCCGTAAATACAAACAATATTTTTTTCATAAAATCCCTCTGTTCCCTTTAAACTGCATAAAGATTATATCCCTTTATTTTGAAAAAATCAAGTTTTTTCAAGATAACGATTGTGTCAAGTAGTTCTGGGATTTTTAAAAGAAAAATTTAGAGCTTAAACGAGAATAAGCATTAAGGAGTACAGAAGTACCTGTAACTTTTCCGGAAGAAAAGCCCGTAGGAACATATTCTTTTTCAAAAATGCTCCAATCGTGATAATTGCCAAAGGAGGATTTAATCTGTTCTTCAGCGTATTTGTTGTATATCTCAAATCCGTTTTTCAAGGCATAATAATCCCTTGTTCTTTCTGATTTGCTTCTTGAAATACGAATATGATTCGATGTAACTTTACCGCCATTTTCCTTAAATATACGCAGCATAGCCATCTTTCCCAGTCCCTCTTTGCTCCACGCAAGTGGATTTCTGCTTAATCGTTCAGAAAGAATATGGCTAACAAGTGGCTCTGTGCAACTTCCACAATACTGACCATTTAAACGTTCAACAATGGAATCCCAATTGTTTTGAAAATAGGTGACAAGTTCAAAAAGTTTTTTCTCACCTTTGGCGTCTTGTTTTTCTTTGATAGAATTACAGTATATAGCAAATGCTTCAAAATCGTTTTCTTTTACTGCTTTTCGTATAACCCCACCATACGAAGCCGCTCCGTTTAGTCTGAATAATTTTTTAAAATACTTTTCTAAATGAAATCCGTCCATAACGAAAACAGCATTGGGAAGCATTTCACCAAGATTTTTTATCCACTGTCCACCGTCAGCGTGGATAATTACTCTCTCGACTTTGTTCATATCATACTTTTCGTATATTGCGGCAATAACGTTTTCTACAAACGTATGGACGTTCACTCCGTACCCTTGAAAATGAATAGGTTCTATGGTTTTATGCCTTTTGTAGTTAGAAGTATCAATTCCTTCAGTTACGGTTACAATCGGCACAATTGCACTTTTCTTAGGACGTAAATGTGCATGATCTTCGTCAGCAAAAATGTGAATTTCTTTTGGCGTATATTTTGCTTTGTTAATCTCGGTTACGGCATTATGCATAGACAACACTTTGTTATTTACCGTCTGGCGACTTACTGATACGTTTGAAACGTTTACCACCTTTTGCATCGACATGATCGCTGCTTTTTGTACAAGCTCTGCGCAAAGTTCCTTGGATACTCTCTCAAACGGTTCAACACCGATAATATGGTCTGTTAAATATATCATTGAACCATTATTTTGTTTGTAATACGTGCGTTTGTATGTGAGTTCTCCTATTGATGTGATAACTGTTCTTGGTACATTTCTTTGCTTAACGGTTATTCCATCTTTTCCTCTCTCTTTCTTTGCGTTCAGAGTGGCTGAGTCTACATTCTCAATCACCGCTGTCAGCATTTCCAACGCACCTTCTTTTAATATCGATAAAAAGGACTCTGCTGTTTTTCCAATTTCGCTTATTCCGTTTTTTTCGATATTTTTTAAAATTTTGTCTACCACTTTTACTGTTATTTGTGTTATAATTCTTTCCACGAGGATTCACCTTTCTTCTTATGGTTTTTTGTGACTATTAAATTATATCACGTTTGGTGGCATCCTCGTTT
>JAZOCZ010000164.1:0-11364 GCA_045596755.1 Eubacteriales bacterium
TACTTTTTTCAAAAACGATATTTTCCATATAAAAACCTTCTTTTAATGAGTAATGAGTAATGAGAAATTAGCAAAAATTATGAATTGACAATTACTCATTACTAATTACTAATTCCTAATTACCAGAAAGCAAATGAGTTCAAAATCATCAAGCCCAGAAACAGCAGACATAAGAGCAGACGTTCCACCAGCTTTGAACAGGCTGTCAATGTCGCTTTCTTCTTTTGTATCAATAATAGAAGCAATAGCATCGCCTAAAAGCCTTGAAAATTCTCTCATATCTCGTCCGTCTTTGGTTTCCTTATTGAACTGTCTGTATAATTCAGGAATCGGTTCAGTTTTACCACGGCAAAGGTAACGCATTTTGTCAAGCATATTTTTAGGTGAAAGGTGGTCGCAAACGACCTCACCTTTATTACTTATATAAACCATATAGAATGGATGCAAGCGGTTCTGATTATCAATATTAACGCTGTCTTTACGGTTTTTCAAAACGTAGATAACGCCCTCTGGCATATCCTCTGTTGAAGCAGTTACAGCATGAAGTCCGAAAGGAGATTTTTCTATATCAGGGTGGTTTTTAACGTATTCCAAAAGGTCAAGGCGGAATTCGTTAAGGCCCAAATCCATAATAGAAATACCTGCAGACATTTCTTCAATATCAACAACTTCTTCCTGCAACTTTTTAAGCTGTTCTTTTCTATATTCAAGGTCAGCTTTTTCTTCGTCACTTATTATATTATCGTCACCAGTTGCTGTCATATCAACGATTTTCATTCTCGTTTCAACTCTTGCTTTCAAGTCGATATACTCATCCAAAGTAACGTCTGGCCAAAAGTTTACAAGCTGAATTACAGAGTTTTTACTTCCAATACGGTCAATTCGTCCGAAACGTTGAATAATGCGAACAGGGTTCCAATGTATATCATAGTTTACAAGATAGTCGCAGTCCTGCAAGTTTTGACCTTCTGAAATACAGTCTGTTGCAATGAGAATATCAACGTCTTCCTTTGGAAAGTCCTCAAACAAGTCTCTTTCCTTGGATATAGGAGAAAAGCAAGTAAGTACAGTATTAAGGTCGCTTTGCATATGGGGGATGGTGGAGCGTCCCTCAATGGAACCTGTAACCATTGCTGTATTAAGTCCATAGTTTTTCTTTACGTATTTGCTGACGTTATCGTAAAGATATTCTGCTGTATCTGCGAAAGCTGTAAATATAATAACCTTTTTGTTATCTCTGTTTATGGGATGATGGATTTTGTTATCCAGAACAGAAAGCAACTCTTTCAGCTTATTGTCATATTCTGGCGTTATATCGCCAACCATCGAAATCAATAAATCAAGAATTTCCTTGTCTTTTTTAAGATAACGAACCCACGAAACGTAGTCCATATCGGCTAAGTCTATTTTTACTTTCTTGCCAAAAGTGAAAATTTCATCGTTTCTGTCTTCTAAATCAAACTCGTTTTCAAAATCTGGGTTCAATGAAACGTCTGTCAGCTCCATCATTCGTTTGGAATGTGAATCATATTCGTTTATAGAGTCGATCGTTTTACTTATCAGCTCTTTTATTCTTATAACCGTAAGCTTGAATGAATGAACGGAAGATTCCATTCGCTTCATAAGGTTTATTGCCATAAGCCTTTTTATACCTTGTTCACGGTTTGCCTGGGTGAAGCCTACGTTTACAGTATTATCTCCATATATTTCTGCATATTTTTCTTTCTTGCTTTCTTGAATAAAATGAGAGGGAGTATATATGGCAAGATAAAGAAGCATCAACTGTTCAAATATTTCGTTATACGTTATTGCGTGGTTCAGATCTGTCAACGTTGGACGTTTTGAAATAGGCGTGAGCCTTTGTGGGAACGTTCCGATATCTGTCGTATCATAATATTTTTGAATATGCTTTCTTGAACGGGCTATTGTTACAGAGTCAAGTAATTCAAAAAAGTCAAAGTCCAACATTTTAAGAAGTCTGTCTGTTGTTCTCATTTCGGGAACGAAACCACTCCACGCATTAAAGGCTCTTTGCGCATTTTTGAATATTTCTTCAATAGAGCGACTTGTATTAAGTCTGCTATCCATTTTTTCCGCTTCGCCTTCATAAGCCAAAGCGAGCTGATTTTTCAAGTCGTTAAAGCGGTTATTTACTGGGGTTGCGGAGAGCATCAATACTTTTGTTTTGACACCCTTCCTTATAACCTTATTAAGCAAGCGAAGGTATCTGTTTTCTTTCTCATTTTCCTTGCCTGAAACTTTGCCACCATTTCTGAAATTGTGGGATTCATCTATAACTATAAGGTCATAATTGCTCCAATTAATGCGTGACAAATCAACTCCGTTTGAAAAGCCTTTCGCTCTTGAAAGGTCGGAGTGATACAAAACTGTATAGTTTAATCTGTCTGAGGCAATAGGGTTGTTTATGTAGTTATCTTTATATGTGTTCCAGTTGTTGGAAAGCTTTTTAGGACAAAGAACCAAAACGGATTTATTTCTGTTTTCGTAATATTTAATTACTGCCAATGCGGTAAAAGTTTTACCCAGACCAACGCTATCAGCCAAAATACAGCCGTTATATTTTTCAAGTTTATTTATGATTGCAAGTGCAGCATCCTTTTGGAAGTTATAAAGCTTGCTCCAGATTTTGCTTTCCTTAAATCCAGTCGCTTCGTTAGGAAGCACGTCTTCGGATATATCTTCAAGAAATTCGCTGAAGATATTATAAAGGGTTACGAAATATATAAAATCAGGTGAGTTTTCGTTATATGCGGTTGATATGCTTTCAATGATTTCTTCTGTAACGTCTTGAAGCTTCTCTTTGTCGTTCCAAAGTGTATCAAAAAGAGATAAATAATTATCAGAGAGTGGAGAGTTGAATTTGTGGATAAAGTTATATGGGCTGGTGGGTTTTTCGCATCCAAGGTGAACAGTTGTAAATCCTGAAAGCGTTATATAACTTTTGTCATCAACGGTCATAAATCCTTGCATATTCTCGCTGGTTATGTTTGATTTAAACGTTACTTTGCTTTTTATCCACTCGGCACACTCTTTTGCTATAGCTTTTTGTGTAAGCTCGTTACGAAGCTTTACTTCAAACTCTGTTCCATACAAGCTACGCTCACGGTTAAGGCGTGGAATATAAAACTCGCGTTTTTCCTTTTTCGCCTTCTCAGTAACAAACGTGGGAGATGTGAAAATGAAACGCAGTTCATCAATGCCTTTCAACTGTTCCTTTAATTCCTCAAAGGCGTAAATCGAAAAGCAAGCTGCGGCTATGGATATTTTACTGTCAGGTTTTATCTCAACACATAAATCATCTTTTAAAGTCTTGTTTATGTTATCTATAAGCTCCATATATTTTCTCCCAAAACGTTTTGAAAACGACTATATTTTTACTCAATTTACATTATATCATTAAAAATGCAAAAAAACAATGCTTTTTCATCAAATATACTCATTATTATTTGTAATTAAGCTAAAAAAGAGTAATTTAAATTGCCTTTTGGGTTTGATTCTGAATTTAAAAAGATGATTGAAGTCAAAAACGAAACGAAAACGAAATTTGAATAACCAAAACGAAATATATTTCGCCAAAACGAAATTTCCGGTTGACAAATTTCGTTTTGGCGAAATGTAATTTGAATCAATGTTTATCTATTGTTGCTTAGAATTTTTTTTAAAGAAGTGCCTTCAATTTTACACATCATATTGAGTTTGAAAGGGGAGGATTTTTTGTGCACGCCTTAAAGATTTGATTTTATGATATAAAAAAAACAGCCAACCTATAACGAAATAGATTGGTTGCTTTAAATTTGATTGTTTTGTGAAAAATTAACTTTTTTTCAAAAATGCACTTGACAAATGACCGTTTTAGAGTTAAAACAAAAGTGTCGAAACTACCCGTTTTGTATAGTGCATAGGATTTTAGTGCATAGGTGTGGTGCATAGTGCTCCAAACTATGCACCGTGGCATCTACTCTCTGGGACACATTATGCACCAAATGTCCTCGATATGTTTAAATGCGGTACGATATTCCGTGAAAAGACGTGATAACGACCAAAAATCACTCCAAAAAAGCTCATTGGGGTGGTAGAGGCCGGAGGTTCAAGTCCTCTCACTCAGACCAAAATCGGAGGTTCAATCGAACCTCCAATTTTCTTTTATTTCCTCGCAAATCCTCGCGAAATCTCGCGTTTTCACGATAATGATTACAGGCACATTCTTCCCTTTTTATCGGGTAGAATGATCCTGTTTTTAAGTAACGACCACATGTTTGACCACATATAATTTTTTCGCTTTTTATCTATGATAAATATTCACTCATAAATTGACAATTTTTGCATTTTGTGATATAATATATGTGTTAAATTATTATGGAGGTGATTATCTTCTTTTTCTTTTTTTTTGACAGGTTATATTATATACCTGCTGTATTTCATGCATTTAATAAAATATGTGTTGATAAGATGCTTCATGACGGATACTGCGACATGAGTTTTTTCGTGAATGCTCAAATTACCCAGGAAGAAATGCTATATCGCCTTGCTAATTGCAAATCCAAATATATTGAATTATATCAACACCCTTACCCCGATTATGAAACTGCGTATCAACAATGGCACGAAATGTTCAAAGAAGAACCTGGTTCTTCTGAAGATATGTTGATTGAAGAAGCAAATGCCATAGTTTATTGGGTGTATATGATATTCCCCAACGAAGAAGAACGAAAGAAATTTACTATGGAACTGTTTTCCAACGTAAAAGAACTTAACTCGATTGATTGTGTTATTGAATATGAAAAAGGTGTTTTCTACAACTCAAAAACAATCGAGTTGAGAATCATTTCTTCGATTGCAGATTTCAACAGAGCAATGGGCGCATATCAAAAAGATGACAGCGTACTATATTACCGAGGTCATTCAAACGCCAACTATCGGCTTCAACCGTCTATTTCTCGAAAATTGTCTTGGTTGTATAATGAGCGGGAAATGTACAATGAGTTGTTGATAAATTGCCCAACGGATTTCGAAAAATGCAACAGCCACCTTGAAAAACTGGTAAAAATGCAACATTATGGTTTACCAACCAGACTCTTGGATATTACAAAAAATGCTCTGGTTGCATTGTATTTTGCCTGTGAGTCACAGCATAATAACTACGGTGAAATAATTCTTATTTCAGCTACTAAGGATTCTATTTATTATCCGCAAAGCGATACTGCCTCCATTTTAGCCAGTTTGCCCGCATTTAGTTACGATATTCAACAATCTTATTCCGAATTAGCCCTTGATTCATCAATAACCAAAGAAGATTTCAACTTAAAGGTATCTCGCCTTATTCACGAGATAAGATTGGAAAAACCCGCTTTCGGGGCCGATATAAACAAAATGGATCTTTTAAGAAACATTATTATTTTGGCAACAAAAAACAATAATAGAATTATCAAGCAAGACGGAGCCTTTATTTTGTGCGGTTTATCACAAGACCCTAAAACATTAAATAAGTTTAGATATAAGAAGAAAGGCAAAACCGTAATTGTTTTGGTGTCAAACAAGAAAAAGATCTTAGAGCAACTCTCAACTTTCTCCATAAATCGTGCCACGCTTTTCCCGGAAATAGAGTGTGTTGCGGATTACATCAAAAATATTTATTAAAATTAAAAGCAATCAATGTGAAAAAGATTATTTTTCATCCTTGATTGCTTTATTTTTATAGAGATAAACAATACAATTATCAAGGTTTATCTATATACTCGATCAGTCCTTAATTCTTAACCCCGCAAGTTCTGCCAAATATTTAGTCATGCTATACTTTTGAGGTCTGTCAATCATTTTATCTCTCCAACTATAGCAACATGTTACAGTTTTATTTTCGGGCCATACCTGTGCAATCACTCCCGTACGCAAAGCATTGCTCAGTACACCTCGATTACGCCATTTTGTAAGAATAAACCAATGCAAATCTGATGTTCCACACCTTAAAATAATTCCTTGTTTTTCACTTCCATCAGCAATAATCAAGAACTCATTTTCATTAGTAGAATACCTGTATGTACCATCACCTCTGCTAACACGACTCCTAATCGATTTTTTTATATAAAAAATGTAACCTTCTATTATAGGGCGACAATCCAGTAAGTCTATATCCTTTAATACTTTCTCTAATTGCTCATCGGTCATAATTTCTTCTCCAATATTTTACTCAACACTCCACTGCAACCTTAATAACTCCGTCGCGCTTATTTTCAAACAGCGCATACGCCTCATCGATCTTCGAGAGCGGATAGGTATGCGTAATCAGCGGCTCGGTATCGAGTTTGCCCTCGGCAATGAGCTTCAGCGTTTCCTCGCAGTCACAACCGTCAACGCCGCCGGCCTTGAAGGTCAGATTCTTGCCGTACATGTCGGGCAGAGGCAGAGTCTGTGGTTTATCGTAAAGTGCAACTACTGTAACGATGGCATTTGGTCTTGCACACAGCCACGCAAGAGCAAAAGTATTCTCTGCGCCAGCCACTTCAAGCACTACGTCTGCACCACCGTGGTCGCTGTTTTTAAGCACGAAGTCAAGACAAGATTCGGGTTTTAATGTTAGCACGTCTGGATAATGCTCATTTACAAATTTGATTCGGCTATCGTCTTTTTCACAGACAATAATTCGTTTTGGATTTTTAAGCATTACACAAAGTATCGTGCAAATTCCAGTAGGACCTGCACCAATAATAAGAACTGTATCTTCTTCGGTTATTTCTGATATTTTCGTTGCCCAATAACCTGTTGCAAGAACGTCGCCCACAAGCAGAGCTTGTCTGTCGGTCACGCTATCTGGAATCTTGTTCAGCCCCTGATCCGCAAACGGCACGCGAACATACTCTGCCTGACCGCCATCAATGCGGCAGCCAAGCGCCCAACCGCCGTTCTTGTCGGTGCAGTTGTTGACGAAGCCCTTCTTGCAGAAGAAGCACTCACCGCAGAATGTTTCTACGTTTACGGTAACTCTGTCTCCCGGTTTAACGTGTGTAACGGCAGAACCAACTTCTTCCACGATTCCAACCATTTCGTGCCCAACAGTGATTCCTTCCACGGCTCTCGGAACACTTCCGTGTTTTATGTGTAAATCACTTGAACAGATGCTGGCAAGCGTTACCTTGACAATAGCATCTCTTTCGTGCAGTACCCGTGGCTTCGGCTTCTCAACCAAGCCAAATTTTCCCTTTGATATATATGTGTAAGTTAGCATAATTGTATCACCTTTTCTTTGATTATAGCGGTGCAAATATTGTTTGTGAAGTCACATTCTTATTTCAATATTAAAGTATTTTTCCTGAAACGAAACTTGACTCAGAATTTCATCTTTTGTGAAAAAAGTGTTTTCGGGGGAAACAACCCACTTTTCTTCCACATCATCGAATCTATGGATTATGGCTATCACTTTTCCGACAAACTCTTTTACGGGCTTATCCACACCGAGGATATATGCGTCTTGTTCTTCGCCATCGGGAGCAAAAATGCCTTCAATATAGCCGTAATTGACGGAATAGTAAATATCCTTATGTTTGGGATGATAACTCCCAAGCGGTCTGTCAACCGTTACTTTCACTATCTTTCCTATCATTGCTTTTACCTTTGTATTTTATGTTTAGAAAGCCGATGTTTTCTTCTTGATTCTGGTCTTTCGCTTTAGAAAGCCCAATCAATGACCAGAGTTCGCACCATCCAAAAAAAATTAAGGAATAAATAATTGTTTCATCCTCTCGAATGAATAATAAAAGATATGGCAAAACAATGCAAAGTGAATTATAAATCGTGAAAAGAAAACGGTATCTTTGATTCTTTAAACATCTCTTTGCGTATGAGAAACAAAATATCGGTACAGCAACCAAAACAATGAATGCCATTATGTATAAGAAAAGCACTAATCCGCCATATCCTACATCATTGGGATTTTTCCAAGAAATAAATCCGCCAACTACTAAATACATCAACATAAGAATTATTGTAGAAATAACAGGAAACAACCACTTTTTCATTTTTTTCAAAACCTCCGTTGATTTATATCAAACAACCACATTATACCATATGAAAACAAAAATAACAACTGTTTTGAGGGAATATTTAAATTCAATCAAAACACTGTAAGAATGGTAGGCGTTCTGCTCATCATCTGCTCAAAAAGGGGTGAACGAATCGTTCACCCCTTTTATGTGCATCTGATTTTGTTTATCTCTTTTTATAAACTACAAGCTCGGGATTTTCACCATTTTCTTCATAAGTGCAAACGAGGAGAAACTCCATATTTGCAACAATGCCGAAGCATCTGTTTCCACCAAACTCGCATTCAAGTTGATTTCCCAGATAGGTTGCGTTGTCATCAAGGAATTTTACCATTTTTCCATTTGGAAGTCGGTATTCAAGGTTAATATATCCGCCCACAAGGGCATTTAGTTTTTCTACCTTTGGCATCCCTTCAATTTTCAAATCGTTAAATTCGCTGATGATCTTTTGCTTGAATTCATCAAACTTTTCATCACCGCCTAAATATCTATATTTTTTCCAGTAATCCAGCTTGGGCAACATATCCTTCATATACTCACGTGCCTGGTCAGCGGGAAATTGATCATTTGCTATATTTTTTACGCAAAGCTCTATTAAATCGTCCATATCGTGATACATATATTCACCATCGGCATAGCACCATTTGCAGTAATCTTCATTGAAAAAACCATCTGTTTCCTTGCTTATATTAGCATCTTCCAAAGGCATACCGCAACATTGACAAACAAGTTGTTTCTGTGAGCCAAGCAGGGTATTGATTGAAACGTTAAACAATTTGGATAACAGCTTCAACGTATCGGTGTTTGGTATAGTTTTACCATTTTCCCAGCGAGAAACCGCTTGACGTGTTACAAATACTTTTTCGGCAAGTTCATCCTGAGATAAACCATTTTTAATTCTCAGTTCAAGTATAATATCTTTTGTTTCCATAAAGTCATCACCTCGGTGTCATTATAGTCTGAATGAATGGAAATTACAAGCAACTTGCTGTTGCTGTTTGGGTGATTTATCGTTTGTTCTGCAAAGGGTTGAACGATTCGTTCATGCCTCTGCATTGTGTAAAAATGTGCTTGATAATTGCTTGTTATAGGGCGAAAATTACCATGTCAATATTACTTTGATATTTTAAATGTCAATAATATATTTTTTGTTATTATATTATTATTTTGCTATTGACAAACAAAAAATATTAAGTATAATGTAATGATTTAACAATGTTGTTCGGTAAAGTAAAACTAATAATGGAGGGGATATTATGCAACACGATTTTCGCTATGTATCAAGAAATGAAGCCAAAGAAGTCAAAAAGGATTTACTTGACATAATTCATGAAGTTCAAAATATTGTTCGAGATGATTTCACTTTCAGCTATTGGTTTGTCGGAAGTTCTGAGCGCAATATGATAACCTACGATGCTAAGTCAAACATTGGATTTGATTTTGATGTTAACATTCAGGTGAATGATGACGAGGAGGAATATACACCTGCTGAGATTAAGCGCATTATCCGTTTGGCATTTGATAAAGTTGTTTGTAAATATCGTTACGATTATTGCGAAGATTCCACACGTGTATTAACAATTAAATTCAAAGATCGTAAGCACTCGAGAATTTTACATAGTTGTGACTTTGCTATCGTATATAACTGCGTAGACGGCAGACAGCAATATATACGATTCAACAAAGAACAACAATCCTATACTTGGGAATACCAGCCCAAGGGATATAATATGCTCCTTGAAAAGATTGAGTGGTTGAAATCTAACAGATTATGGAATGATCTGCTCGATTACTATATTGAAAAGAAAAACAACAATTTTAATCCCGATAAACATTCGCGTGCAATTTTTTCAGAAGCGGTAACAGAAATGTGTCAAAAAAATGGCTTTTATACCAATCGAAAAAAATAACTGTATAGTCGCCAATTTGTTTGCACTTAGGCGCAATATATACTTTGGGATGACTGTGCGTTTTGCTCAGTCATTGTTCAGCAAAGGGTTGATCGAAAGTGTCACTCCTTTATGAAACCGTTGTCTGCATTGAGGGCTTTTTCATTTCAGCTATTTCTTCTTTCATCTCTTTGATCAGTTCTGACAGCTTTGCTTCGCATTCTTCTAAGCTTGTGGCGTAGACGTTACGAGCGATGCGTTTACCATTAACTTTTGGCGAATATCGACCTTCCCACACGTTTTTACTCACTTGATGAACCGAGCCGGTGCCTGGACGTCTGTATTTGCCCTTATATGGCTCAAATTTCGCCTGCGTTGGCTTTGTTGGCGTTTGGTCGGGTGTTAGTTCTGATACGTCTTTGCCCTTGTTATTCGCCTTTGTTTTGCCTGTTACGCCTTCCATAGATTTTTCTATTGATTCAGCCGCTTTTCTCAATCCATCATCTGTTGTATGTGAGTAAACGTTAAGCGTGGTTTCGACGGATTCATGTCCTATGGTACAAGCAAGGGTTTTAACGTCCATTCCGTATCGTAAAGCATGTGTTGCAAACGTATGTCGCAATGCATGGAATGGAACGTGCTTACATCCTGCGTGTTCAAGTATTCTTGATAATCTTTTTCTGCACGCTGTGGGATCTCTTGGAACGTCTTTTGCTTTTGCAGGCGATGGGAATAACCATTTTGATTTTACGTTTGATTTATACTCTCTCAGAATATCCACCAGCGGTGGCGGAAGGATTATTGTCCTTTCTGCTGCCTTTGTTTTTGGTGGTGCGATTTGAAGTTCACCTTTTGAATATCGTATTTGCCTTGATACTTTAAGCTCTTTTGTTTCGAAGTTAATATCATCCCATTTAAGTCCAAGCAACTCGCCTCGTCTTAATCCTGTTGATAAATCCAGCAGGAACATTTCATAAAATCCATCGGTTTCATATTTTGCTTGAATCAATAATTTTTGCATATCGGCAGGAGATAGAACCTCAATCTCTTTGCTTTTCTTTTGTGGCAAAGTACATAATACAGCAGGGTTTTGTCTTATGAGATTTTCTATTTTTGCTTTTTCCAAAGATGCTCGACAATGAGCGTGTATGCTTCGTATTACCGAATTTGATAATCCGTTTCCGTAAGTTTCCCTTCGAATTAACCTTCCATTACTTTTCAGATTTGCATAGAATTTTTCAAGCATACCAGTTGTTACTTTGTCAAGCTGTACGTTACCGATTTTAGGTATAATCTGTTTGTAAATCCTCTGCTCGTATGTTGCCTGAGTGTATGGCTTCAGTTTTGGCTTGCAGTAATTCTGATACCAGAAATCCATCCATGCACCGAATGACATATCTGAACTATTGTTTTTAGGTTTG
>JAZOCZ010000165.1:0-5939 GCA_045596755.1 Eubacteriales bacterium
GCAGCCGCAATTGGACGAGTTGTTTCCGTGGTTTGAGCAGCCGCAATTGGACGAGTTGTTTCCGTGGTTTGAGCAACCGCAATTGGACGAGTTTCCACAACAGCATGAACAGTTATCAATCAAAGATACACAGCCGTTCGAGCTATACACTTTCGTCGGAACGCAGATTCCTATATTGTTACAGTTCGATGTGTTTTGAGAACAACCGTTACAGTTACATGAAGAAGTGCTGTCACAGTTGCATGAAGATGAAGAACAACATCTGTTTCTGCATCTTCTGCCGAGTTTACATCCCAAATCAATACACCCCCTTTCTCACATATTTATATTATTAAATGCAAGGAGACAAAAAGATGTTTCTGCCTCTTACAAAAGAAGAATTTGAATCCCGCGGAATAATTCAGGCGGATTTTATATTTGTCACAGGTGATGCTTACGTTGATCATCCCTCTTTCGGCACAGCTATACTGTCAAGAGTTCTGGAAGCCGAAGGTTATTCCGTTGCCATAATATCCCAGCCTGACTATAAAAACGTTTCCGATTTCAAACGATTTGGAAAGCCACGTCTTGCTTTTTTAGTCAACAGTGGAAATATAGATTCAATGGTGGCTCATTATACAGCATCAAAAAAACCAAGAAACGAAGATTATTATTCTCCTGGCGGTGTAAAAGGAAAAAGACCCGACAGAGCAGTTATAGTTTACTGCAACAGAATACGTGAAGCGTACGGCGACGTGCCTATAATTATTGGTGGAATTGAGGCCTCCACAAGACGTTTCGCACACTACGATTATTGGACAGAAAAGGTCAGAAGAAGTATTCTTATAGATTCCACTGCAGATATTTTAGCCTTTGGTATGGGCGAAAACATTTTAAAACGTATTGCTTTTTTGCTCGATAAGGGTGTTCCTGTTAAAAAAATACGTGATGTAAGGGGAACCTGCATCACTGCGGAAAAGGATTTTGTTCCAAAATACGACTTTGTAAAAACTTATGACTATGACACATTAAAAACTGATAAAAAAGCATATGCAAACGCTTTCAGAATACAATATGAAAATCAGGATCATATAACGGGAAAAGCAATAATTGAAGAATACGACAAGTGTATTCTCGTTCAGAATCCTCCTATGCCTCCATTAACCCGAAAAGAACTTGACGACGTATATTCGTTGCCATTCATGAGGGATTACCACCCGTCTTACGAAAAAGAAGGTGGTGTGCCTGCAATAAAAGAGGTTAAATTCTCGATTGCTCACAATCGTGGGTGTTTTGGAGGTTGTAATTTCTGTGCAATAACATTCAACCAAGGCAGAACGGTAACCTCAAGAAGCATTGAATCCGTTGTGAACGAAGCTGAAATAATTGCATCAATGAAAGATTTCAAGGGATATATACATGACATAGGCGGACCAACTGCCAATTTCAGAAATCCCTCCTGTGAAAAGCAAAAAAAAGCAGGAATGTGTACAAAGAAACGCTGCTTATTCCCAACGCCATGCAAAAATCTCAATGCGGATCACCGAGATTATATTGAACTTTTAAAACGAGTTAAAGAAGTCAAAGGCGTTAAAAAAGTTTTTGTAAGGTCAGGCGTAAGATATGACTTTGCGCTTTGTGACTCAAACGACAAATTCCTCAAACAACTTATTTCAGAGCATACGAGCGGGCAATTGAAAGTAGCACCCGAACATTGTTCTGAAAACGTGCTTAAATACATGGGAAAACCGTCCTTTGACGTTTACAGGAAATTTTCCGAGAAGTTCTACAAGTTGTCAGAGAACGCGGGAAAAGAACAATATCTCGTCCCATATCTTATGTCATCGCATCCAGGAAGCCGTCTCGAAGACGCTATTGAATTGGCGTTGTATCTGAAAAAGAATAAAATAAATCCCGAACAAGTTCAGGATTTTTATCCAACACCAGGAACAGCATCAACTTGTATGTTCTACACGGAACTTGACCCATTCACCATGGAAAAAATCTACGTTCCCAAAACATACGAAGAAAAAAGGATGCAGAGAGCCTTGCTCCAGTTTTCTAAAAAAGAAAATTATGATTTGGTCAAGAAAGCCCTTTTGAAAGCGGGACGCGAAGACCTTATCGGAAGCGGTGAGGATTGCCTTATTTGGTACAGACCTATTTCAAACAGAAAGAATAATTCCCAAAATAAACCTGAACAAAGCAAAAATTCCATTCCGAACAAAAAGGCAGACTTCAACAAAAAAGTTCCTTCAAAAAACGAGAACTTCACAAAAAACAAAAAAGCCGTGTCAAAAACGGCTGATAAGTATTCAAAAAGCAAAAACGTCTCTAAAAAGACTAAAAGATAGTTTCCTATCATCTATTGCCTACGAGAAGCACACTTCCTATTGCCCCAAAATGTGGCTGTCGTGAATCGACAGCCACATTTTCTATTTCATAAAACTATACGCCTTTTCAAGTATTTTCATTGCAAGTTTTGATTCATTACACAGCGATTTATACGTATAAAAATCTTTTTCATTTATTATTCTGTCAAATTCCTTAATCTCATAATACATTCTGCCGAATTTTTCAGACGATGTATAGTTTTCTTCAAAATCTTTCAATTTAACAGCACAGTTTTCACAGCTATTCAAGGTAGAATCTATTTTCAAAAATCCTTTTTCCCCTTGGACAATCCCAAAAGATTCAGAAGCAGAATCCTTTGCACCGACACATACGGCTTTGAAATCACCATAATCCATAATAAGAACACCCGACGTATCAACCCCATTTTTACCAATATTGGGAAAATATAAAACATCCACAGGTTCTCCAAAAAGCGAAGCAACAAAATGTATATTATAGATATTCAAGTCAACAAGTGCACCACCAAAAAGTTCTTTTCTGAAAACGGGAGCATATTCTCCCTTAAGATATTTGTCATATCTGGAAGAATATTGACAGAAAGCACAATTAACAATACGAACCTTCCCTATTTTATCAAGATTTTCTTTTACCTTTTTAAACATAGGAGTATGTATTGTGGTTATGGCTTCAAGAAGATATACGCCCATCTTCTCTGATATATCAAAAAGTTCTTCCGCTTCGGATAAAGTCTGTGTAAAAGGTTTTTCGCATATAACGTTTTTCCCAGCATAAAGAGCAGATTTAACGTATTCATAATGCATGTTATTTACGATACCTATATAAACAGTATCTATTTCCGGAGAACAAAGAAATTTATCAAGGGATGTAAATACTTTTTCTATATTGTATTTTTCCGACAGTTCCTTCCCTTTTTCAAAAGAGCACTCTCTTACACAAATCGAACGCACCTTTATTTCGTCGATAATTTCAAGAGTGTCAAGCAAATCGCCTACGATAAATCCGTTCCCTATTATTCCTAAATTCATATTAACCCCATTTTCAGCAAATATTTTTTATGGTTTAAAGCAAAAAATTGAGCATGAGCTCAATTTTTTGACTATTATATGTTGATGTTATTCGTCTATAACTCCAGAAAGAATTTCTTCTGATCTATTTCTTTCTTCATACCCTTCAAGTTTTGCTCTGTCGAAATCCATCGCGCCACCGTAAAGCTGTTCAACCTTTGTAAGCTTGTCGGACGTAACGTAAGAAGATGTACTGAAATAAAGAGGTGCTACGGGGCAGAGTTCAAGAAGTTTTTCTTCTATAATTACAGCCTTTGCGGCTCTTTCTGCTTTGTTTCCGCAGTAGATAGCTTCTTTTACAAGAGAATCAAAGGATTCATCTTCAAGCCCTGTAGAATGAACAGCGTAACCAAGTGAATCAAGTGCTATGGAAATATAGCCACCACTGCAAACCGTTGAAAATTGTGCAACGTAAGAAAGAGCATCTGTAGAATGCATAGCAAGGTTTACACCGATAACGTCATAAGTTGTATCTGCATTTTCGGGAGCTGTGCTCAAAGCTTTTGTGTAGGTTTCTGCATTAACGCCCTTTGTCTTAACGCTGAAGCCGTATTTGCTCCAAACGTCTGCCGCATATTCAGCAACAAGCTTTGCGGATTCATCATCTTTGGAATCAAGATATGTAATTGTAAAGCTTCCTTTTTTACCTGAAAGTGCTGAGATTTTTGAAGTATCAGCCTGTGGAGCAATTTTGTTGCCCGCTTTCTTTCTGAAGGTTTCTTTTGCGCCCGTATAGAAAACGCTGTGTGGAACAACGCCCGTTGCGGCAACGCTTCCATCACCGAGAATATTTGCAATCTCGTTTCTGTCAAGAGCGGCAGAGAGAGCAGTTCTTACTTCAGCATCAGCCAGAACTTCGTTCTTCGTATTGAAGAAAAATGCATAAGTTGACATAACCTCTGCTTTTGAAGCGCCTGAATGTGCAGATGCTGCATCTTTGTTGAAGTTGGAAAGATAGAAAAGATCTCCGTTTTCATACTGACTCATAAAATCAGCCATTGTGTAAACGTTTTTTCCGTCATTGGTACCATAGTAACAAATAAGTTTGTGGGGAAGAACTTTTTTATCAAGGGGAATATCATCCTCTTCTTCGGGAGAACGCATGAAATAGGGGTTGCGTTCAAGGACTAACTGAACGTCTTCATCCATATTAGCAATCTTGAAAGGTCCGTTTGTGCGGATATCCGTTGCGGTGTTGAACCATGTTTCTTCATTTCTCGTTACAACGTCCTCTTTAAGAGGAGAAAACGCAGGGGCAGAAACAATTTCAGCAAAAAGGTTTACGTCAAATTCGCCATTTTTTTCATCACCTGAAACTGTTGTACATTCAGTATCTATCATAATTTCGAGAAGGTCCCAGTCAAGAGCGGCAATTTTCAAATCATCGCCTGTCATATTACCCGATTTAACTTCTTGAGCATTCATGATGGGGTAAAGCATAGAAGCGTAAGGGCTTTCAAAGTCAGGGGAAAGGATTCTCTTCCATGCAAAAACAAAATCATCAGCGGAAACACGTGAACCATCGCTCCAAAAAGTTTCATTGAGTTCGAAATAAAGTTTATATGCACCGTCACGTTCGCTATATTCGCCGTACCATTTGTCGGCAATAACGCCTTCTACTTCACCCTTGGAATTGATTCGGGTGAGACCGCTATAAATAAGGCTGAAGAATTGAGCGGTATCATCATCATACTGTTGGGAAGCAGGATCAAGAGACTCGGGGAAAGATGCAAGATGAATAGGAATTCTCGCACCTTTGTCATTTCCTGACAAAGAAGAACAGCTTGAAATAAATCCAAATGCAACAAGTCCACCGATTAAAGCAAATACAATAATCAGCGCAACAATTTTAGATTTGCTCATGTAAAGAACCTCCGTGAAATAAGAAAAAATCATAAAAATACAATTTTTCTATATTATTGATAGCTTATTATATCATCTTTTTGCCAAACAATCAATCCAAAAGATTCTAAAAAAATATATTCGGTTAAATGAACAAAAAAAAGCGCATTAAAATGTTTATTTTGCACAAAAAAAATATTTTTTTCTACCACTCTTGATTTTATTTTTTAAAAAGTATATAATTATAACAATATTTTGAATGTATCTGAAATCTCTGAATATAAAGAGGAACCATGAACTATAAAAACGGTCAGAAAACCGCATATGAAACGAAACAAAAAAAGACGGTAGAAATGATTTTTGAGACCCACAAAGGCGAATGCTTCACTGCTGAAAATATTGTTGCTTTGTTGAAGGAAAGCGGAAGTTCTGTTGGCGTTGCAACGGTTTACCGTCATCTTGATTCGTTGGTAAAAAGCGGAAAAGTTGCAAAGATTCCGACTCAGACAGGAAGTTTTTTATATCAATACGAACAATGTGATTCATGCCACGATCAGCACTGCTCGCTTATGTGCATAGAATGCGGGCGAGTCATTCATATGGATTGCGATGAGCTTCTGAAACTTTCTGAACACGTAAAAGAAGAACACGGTTTTTTTATAGACCATTTCAAAACCG
>JAZOCZ010000166.1:0-10336 GCA_045596755.1 Eubacteriales bacterium
ATAAAAAGTATGTTATTATGTAGAGAGAATCGTATAGGGGGTATTTTATGCTCAAATTTTATATGGATAACCAGAAAATGATTCATAAGGTTCTGTTGAATCAAGTAGCTATTTCCGCTTTGGGACTTATGGTAGGTTTCCCTGTGAACGCCCTTGCATATAATTTTGCTCTTGGAGAAATTCCTAATCTTCTTGCTGGGATTTTTACAGCTGCAATGTATTTTTTCGTTTTGTATGACGCATTTTGGGAATGGGGTTCTAAATACATAGGCAGAAAAGGCGAGAATGTTCCAACGGCAAAGCAGGCGTTTTTATCAGCTGTCTTCGCATATATCCCAACGCTCTTTTTTGTTTTTGTGTATGCAGTTTCCTTTGTTGCAAGGTTGAGTATAATAGCTCCGTTTAAATGGATTCTTCTTCTGCTTTGTAACGGTATGCATTTTGGCTCTATGAATTTTTTACTTGCATACGTGCCGCAGAGTTATAGTGATGGAATACAACTTATCATATTTATTGTTGCTTCTCTCCTTGCTATGCTTGTTTGTGCGTTGGGCTTCAAGGTAGGAAAGAGCGGAAAAACTATGTTTGCAGGTTATTTCCATAAAAAGCCTGATAAAGAACAGTATTGAGATATTTAAAGAAATTGTAATTTAATTTGATTTCTATGCATATCCTTCAATATATAACGTTTGAAGGAGTTTGCTTTGATTTATAAAAAAGAATCGGTTTCCCCGAAAGCAGGACTTTTCCTCTTAATTATATTTGTTTTGCTTTCTATAATAATGTTTGCTTTTTCTTCGCTTTTTTCATCAGAAGGGTTTACAGATGCTTTTGTTGAAACGGGTATTGAGCATGTGGAGGATATTGTACCCAAAGACAAAAGATTTACAATTATAATTGATGCGGGACACGGTGGGGAAGACCCTGGTGCAGTTGTAGGTGACTTAAAGGAAAAGGATATAAATTTAGAGGTTTCAAAAAAACTTTTTGAACTTTTCCAGATTTGTGATTATAACGTAGTGCTTACAAGAAGCAAAGACGTGCTTTTGTACAACGCAGGCGAGGAAGAGCATAAAAAACAGTATGACTTAAAAAATAGAGCTGAAATTGCAGAGTCCTTTGAAAACGCTGCGTTTGTAAGTGTTCATATGAATAAATTTTATTTAAGTTCCTGCAAGGGTGCGCAGACGTTTTACGGAAAATCCCCTTTGAGCAAAACCTTGGCAGAAAGTATACAAGAATCCATGAAACTTTTGCAGACGGATAATAAAAGGGAAGTGAAAGACGGTGTTTCTACGGTATATCTACTGGAAAGACTCAACTGTCCTGCCGTTTTGGTTGAATGTGGGTTTTTGTCCAACGATGAGGATGCGGCGTTGTTATCTTCAGATGAGTATACCTCGAAACTTGCGGTTTCAATATATAAAGGAATTGTAGAATGGATAAGTGAAAATGAAACAAATCTTTGTTTGTGATGAATGTGGCTATGAAAGTGCCAAATGGTATGGAAAATGTCCAACCTGCGGAAGCTGGAACAGTCTTAAGGAAATGTCTTTGGACGATGGAAAAAAATTCAAAAAGACCGTTTCAACCAAGAAAACCATAACCAAAGAAACATCAAAATCCGCTCCCATATGTTCATTCGAACTTTCGGAAAGCATAAGATTTTCAACGGGAATAGGTGAATTTGACAGAGTTTTAGGCGGTGGAATAGTAAAAGGTTCCGTAGTTTTGTTGTCAGGCGAACCGGGAGTTGGAAAATCCACATTGCTTTTGCAGATTTGTGAGTACGTAGGAAAAAATAAAAAAATTCTATACGCTTCGGGCGAAGAATCGGGTTCGCAAATAAAACTGAGAGCCGCTCGCCTTGGTGTAAATACGGACAACTTGCTTTTGCTTTGCGAAAACAACGTGGAAATGATAATAGGGGAGATAGAATGTAACGACCCCGACATTGTTATAGTTGACTCGATACAAACGGTGTATGACCCTGAAATAGCTTCTTCCCCAGGTTCTGTAACACAGGTAAGACAAAGTACCTTCCGCCTTATCGGCAACGCAAAAGAAAATGACAGGGCTATAATTATTGTAGGACACGTAAACAAAGATGGCAATATAGCAGGTCCTAAAATACTTGAACATATGGTGGATGCAGTTCTTCATTTTGAAGGTGACAAACAGCATACGCATAGAATTATCAGAGCCGCAAAGAATCGTTTCGGTTCAACAAACGAGGTTGGAATTTTTGACATGTCCGACGACGGACTTTCCGCAGTAGAAAATCCATCGGAAGCCTTGATGGCTCAACGTTTGAAGGGGGTTTCGGGCTTTTGCCCTGTATGTACCGTGGAGGGAACAAGACCTATTATCGCAGAAATACAAGCTCTTGTTACGCCCACGTATTTTCCGTCTCCAAGGAGAACCTCTGCGGGTATAGATTATAACAGACTCAACCTTATTTTAGCCGTTCTTGAAAAACGTTTGGGATTCAGATTTTCAACCTATGACGTTTACGTTAACGTAGCAGGCGGTATGAGGCTTGATGACCCTTCGGCAGATTTAGCTGTTGCTTTAGCTTTGATATCATCGTTAAAGGATATTCCCGTTCCTGATGATGCTGTAGCAATGGGTGAGGTAGGCTTGGGTGGTGAATGCCGTTCTGTTTCTGCCATTGAAATGCGTGTTCGCGAAGCAAAAAAATTGGGGTTCAAGCAGATAATCGTACCTCAAAGTTCGGTTCCGCGATTGAAAGGTCAGACGGATAATCTGATGGCTGTTCGAGGTATATTTGATACGCTTAAACTCTTTTGAGGAAAATCCGTTTTTTCAAATATTCCAATAGGTGCGTAAGGGCATAGATTGTAAGATTCAAAACTTTTTGATTCCATACTGCAATCTGTTTTGGTACACATTCCGTTCTTTTGATACGGACATTTTTCAATACAGTCAATAAACATAATCAAAAATAGGTTTTAATTACCTTTTTATCCCTTTCTTTTAAAAAATGACCTTCGGACATTATTTTGCCCGAAGGTTCTTTTTTTATGCTTTATATATATGGTTTGTCAACTTGAATAACGCAATAAACGTTTTCACCCATTTTTTCTTGAACTTTTTGTGAAATAAGACTTTTAACGTTTTCATCTGATATTTTGCAATCCATAGGAACGACGGTATCAAATATCAGATTTGTATGTGATGGACCTTTTACAACGCGGAAATCATGTATTGAAAATCCTTGGGAGAGGGAAATTATTATCTCAATCAAATCTTTTTGAGTTTATCTATTTCCTCATCGCCACAACAAACAGGGTCCATATGAATGACTGCATGGATCGACAGTTCATCATAAAGTCTTTTCTCAATGTTGTCAATGCAATCATGCATGGTTGCAAGATCGCCGTCAAGAGGGATTTCGGCATGAATTGAAATCATTCTTCTACCCGGACCGTAATCATGGATTATAAGATCGTGAACACCAATAACCACGTTGTTATCCATAACTATCGCTTCGATTTTTTCAACAAGCTCTTTTTCGGGTGGAGTTCCAAGGAGAGGAGAAATGGTATCCTTAATCGCACCGAATCCTGCTTTGAAAATAAGAAGTGAAAGAATGATTCCGCAATATGCGTCAACGTTTATTCCCCATGTTTTGTAAATAACCAAGGTCAGAATCGTTGCTCCTGTGGCAAATGTGTCGGAAATGCAGTCGGTTGCCGTTGCAACAAGGGTTGCTGATGAATATTTCTTCCCGATACGTTTGTTATAAGTAAACATATAAAGTTTTATAAGCATTGATATTGCAAGAATTATTATGGCAGTAACGTCAAAAACGGGAGCTTCAGGGTTGAAAAGTTTTAAAACGGATTCTTTTCCAAGCTCAAACCCCATAAGACATATAATCATTGCAACTACAAGTCCCGATATATATTCGAAGCGTCCGTGACCAAAAGGATGGTCTTTGTCGGGTTTTTGTGATGCAAGTTTGAATCCCAATAACGCAACCAGAGAAGAACCAGCATCGGATAAACTGTTGAAAGCGTCGGATTTAACTGATACAGCTCCTGTAATACTACCTGCAATTATTTTGAGAATAAACAAACAAAGGTTGAGGAATATTCCTGCTATTCCGCATATAGTTCCAAATTTTGTTCTGAGAGTTTCCGGGGATTCTTTGTCTTTTTCTTTTATTAAAAAATAAGAAAGTAATTTTATCATTTTTTTATTCCGTTTCAATTCGTGTAAGAAAGGGCTGACGCAAAACGATTTGTTCGTTCTGGGCAGCCCGAATTCATACAGATTTAATTAGTGAACGATAACCTTTTCGGTGTCTTTATCAAAGATATGAACTCTTGTCATGTCAACAGCCATTTTGATATCATCGCCCGTTCTTGCTTTACATCTGGAGGAAACACGGGAAACAAGGTTTGTAACCTCTGTTGTAGCGGTTTCTTCGCCAATGCTGAGGTAGAGGTAGATTTCAGCACCCATAAGTTCTGTAACTTCTACTTTAGCATCGATTGTGGAATCGGCAAACTGTTCAAGATATCTTTCTTCGTCGTGAATAAGTTCAGGACGGATACCGAGAATAACTTCTTTGCCTATGTACTCTTCAAGCTGACCGTCTTCGTTCTTGGAAGCGGGAACTTTCAAAGCATAACCTTCGTTGAATTTGAAGAAGATTTCTTTGGAGTCCTTGGGACGTTCGAGCGTACCGTTTACAAAGTTCATTTGTGGTGTGCCAATAAAACCGGCAACGAATATATTGCAAGGCAAATCGTAGAGGTTTTGAGGAGTATCAACCTGCTGAATGAGACCGTCTTTCATAACAACGATTCTTGTTGCCATGGTCATAGCTTCAACCTGGTCGTGAGTAACGTAAATAAACGTTGTTTTGAGTCTCTGGTGAAGCTTGGTAAGCTCAGTTCTCATGGTTGCACGAAGTTTAGCATCCAAGTTGGAAAGAGGTTCGTCAAGAAGGAATACTTTAGGTTCACGAACGATAGCACGACCCAAAGCAACACGCTGTTTCTGACCACCGGAAAGAGCCTTAGGTCTTCTGTCGAGCAAGTGAGCAATGTCAAGAATTCTTGCTGCTTCTTCAACTCTGCGTTTGATTTCTTCTTTTCTTGTTTTACGCAACTTAAGACCGAAAGCCATGTTATCGAAAACAGTCATATGGCGATAAAGAGCATAGTTCTGCAAAACCATGGCGATATCTCTATCTTTAGGAGCTACGTCGTTAACAAGTTTGTCACCGATGAAAAGTTCGCCTTCTGTAATTTCTTCGAGACCTGCGATCATACGAAGAGTTGTTGTTTTACCACAACCGGAAGGGCCAACGAGAATGATAAATTCTTTATCCTTTACTTCAAGACAAAAATCAGAAACAGCAGTAACGCCGCCTGGATATCTTTTATAAAGGTGTTTAAAAAGTACGCTTGCCATTTAAATCCTCCTGAATGTCTTTTCGCACTATGCAAAAAGCGTTTTTTATTACTTCAATAATATTATCAAATTTCTTTTAAAAAAGATAGAGGTTAATTACCCAAAAATTAGGTGTTGTTTTTAGACATATTGCATAAAAATCACAAGAAAATGGAGTTTTTCGCTCCAAATGACCAGTTTTTTAAAATCAAAATCTATTATATACCAATAAAATACTCAATAAAATCAAAAATTTCGGAATGTGAAACGGCAAACGCAATAAGAAACAGACTGAAAAAAACCAGTCCCGTAACAAAACTTATGATAAAGATTTTTCTGCTTTCCATTTTTTTATCCTTCTCTGATATAATACTATATTATTTTTGTATTTAACGAAAATATTTAAAGTGAATTTTAATATTCAAAATTGTCTTGTAAATTATTCTTTTGGTAATTCAAATCCGTGAATAAACCCTTTTTCACCAATAGCACAGATATCTCCGCCAATAATTTTTGATTTGTAAATAAGGAGATTTGCTATAACTTCTCCGTCGTTATAACCTGGATAACCGTTTAATGCGTAGGTATAACGTGTGACGGATTTGCCTTTGTATTTTTTCAGATTCAAGCCTTGTTCTCGTTGAATATCGTTGTATTCTGTGTAAACGCTGTCGAATTCTTCGGGAATAACAACCTCAACGATTTCGCGTGGCTCTTTTGATACCGTATACCCAAATTGCTCTATGAATTCAACTCTTTCCTCGTTTGTATCCATGCCGTCAAAGTTATATGCAACAACGGCAACGTCTGCATAATCGTCATAATCAGGGACGAAGGCGACGAGCAATGCAAGAATTCCGAAAGCACAAAACAGTGCGGCAAAGAATTTAAGCTTGGATGCTTTTATTGTGTAAATGAACATAACGGATTTTTCCTCCAAATTATAATAAATATGTGTTATATATTTATTATTGTTTGGTATTTTATATTCATTCAAAAAAGGACTTTTTTTAATTCGGAATTCGTAATGCGGAATTCGGAATATAAAAATGCTCAATTCGGGATGTTTAACCTTGAATTGAGCATCGTATTTATCTTATGTTTTAATAAATGCTTTTCGACCGAAGGGAGAAAAGCTACCTTTATTCCGCATTCCGCATTCCGCATTCCGCATTCCGCATTCCGAATTCCGAATTAAATGAACTATTCCGAATTACTCTACAACGGCTTCTTCACTATCTTCGAATACTGTCTTGGATAAGATTTTGGAGTTTCCATCGTTTTTCTGATAACTACGAGAGTGTGGTTGTGTTCAACTTCGGGAATTTTTACTGTATGGATTGTTTCAATTTCACCGCCACAAAGCTCAATGGCTCTTTTGGCTTCCAACGCTTCTTCTTCCCCTGCACTGCCTTTCATGGCAACAAAAGTACCGCCGATTTTCGCAAGGGGGAGGCATAATTCAGAAAGCACGTTAAGCCTTGCAACGCCACGGGAAAGAACAACGTCAAATTCTTCTCTGAACCCGCTTTCTTCTGCCCTTGCACAGATTCCCGTCATGTTTGAAAGTCCTGCATTTTCAGCACAAAGAGAAACGAAATCAACCTTTTTCTTGGTGCTGTCAAGAGCATGAACCTTTAACGTGGAATCATACGCTCCAACCACAAGGGCGGGGAATCCCGCTCCGCAACCAACGTCAATAACTCTGCTCCCGCTCTCCAACAGATTATGGCTGAAAAGTGTAAGTGAATCAACGAAATGCAAAAGAGCAACGTCTCTTTCGGTTTTCAATGCGGTAAGATTATATTTAGCCCCTTCTGTTTCAAGAAGTTCTGCAATAATTGAAAATTTTTCAATCTGCTCATCTGAAATCAAAGCGGGTGAGTTTTCCGAGAGAATTTTTCTGAAAAGCTCTTTGTTCATAAATTATCCTCTTAAATAAATAAGCAAAACGGAAATGTCAGCAGGGCTTATTCCTGAAATGGAGAGAGCCTCTCCGATGTTGGCAGGACGGAATTTGTTAAGTTTTTGTGCCGCTTCCGCCTTAAGTCCTTTAAGGGTTGTATAATCCATGTCCGCAGGAAGTTTTTTCTGTTCAAGGGAATGGAGTCTGTCAACTTCTGAAAGTTGTTTTTTGATATATCCCTCGTATTTTATTTCCGTTTCAATGCGCTTGATAAGATGTTTATCCCCTTTGTAACTGCCTAAAATTTCGTATAAGGCTTTAAGTTCAACGTGTGGTCTCTTGACAAGTTCAGCGATTCTTATTCCGTTCTTCAACGGCTCGTAGCCTTTTTCTTCAAGATATTCGTTGAGCTGGGGAAGGGGAGGCGTTGATGTCCCTCTGAGTCTTGTTATTTCGTTTTCAACGAATTCTTCTTCTCTTAAAAATTCAGCATATGATTCTTCGCTTATTATTCCTGCCTCGTATGCTTTTGGAATAATTCTGCTTTTGGTGTTATCCTGACGTAAAAGCAATCTGTATTCGCTTCTTGAAGTCATTATTCTGTAAGGTTCGTTTGTTCCCTTATTTACAAGGTCATCAATAAGCGTACCTATGTAACTTTCCGAGCGGGAAAGGGTAAAGGGATTCATGCATTTTATCTTCAAAGCAGCGTTGCATCCTGCCATAAAGCCTTGAACAGCTGCTTCTTCATAGCCTGAACTTCCGTTGAACTGACCCGCACCGTAAAGACCTTCAATTTCTCTGAATTCAAGGGTGTTTTTCAATTGTGTAGGGTCTGCACAATCGTATTCAATGGCGTATGCCGTTCTCATAAATACAGCATTTTCAAGCCCTTTTATGGAATGAATAAGTTTCTTTTGAACTTCTTCGGGCAAAGATGAACTCATACCTTGGAGATAAACCTCTTTTGTGTTTTCTCCCATGGGTTCAACAAAAAGTTGATGTCTCGTCTTGTCGGGGAAACGTACTACTTTGTCCTCTATACTTGGGCAGTAACGAGGACCTACACCTTTAATAACCCCTGAAAACAAAGGCGAGCGGTGAAGATTTTCTCTTATAATATTGTGAGTTTCCTCATTTGTATATGCAATATAACATTTTTTCTGAACTTCGGGAGCTTCATCACCGCTTGAAAATACGTATGGGTCTTCGTCACCTTCTTGTTCCGTCAAAACTGAATAATCGATGCTGTCTGCATGAATACGAGGAGGTGTTCCCGTTTTGAATCTGACTATTTTAACGCCTGCATCGAGAAGACTTTGTGTTAATTTCGTTGCGGCTAAAGTGTTATCAGGACCGGATTCGTAAGCACATTCGCCCACAATTATTTTTCCGCCAAGGGAAGTTCCTGTTGAGATGATAACGGCTTTTGCTTCCCAAAAAGCTCCCATTGACGTAACGACGCCAACGGCTTTTCCGTTTTCAAATTTCACGTCTGTGATTTCAGTCTGAACGAGAGAAAGATTTTCTTCTTCCTCGATAAGTTCTTTCATCAACGTGCTGTATTTTCTTCTGTCTACTTGAAGTCTTAAAGAGTGAACCGCAGGACCTTTGCTTTCGTTGAGCATTCTGCTTTGAAGCATGGCTTTGTCTGCGAGTTTTCCCATGACACCGCCCAATGCATCAAGTTCATAAACAAGATGACCTTTGCCTGTACCGCCAATGGAAGGGTTACATGGCATATTTCCAACAAGGTCAAGCGTCAATGTGAAAAGAGTTGTTTTAAGTCCTAAACGCGAAGCGGCAAATGCGGCTTCAATTCCTGCATGTCCCGCACCTATAACGGCAATATCCGTTTTTCCTGCAAAATATTCCATAAAATTAACCTCGGTTTATTTGTGGAAAAGTCTCTTGGATTGATATCTCGGTTCAGACGTCAGGTTGATACCGAGTTTTTTAAACGTATGATTGTCAACTGACGATAAAATAACTGTTGAATGTGCTTCGAGTCCTTTCAGTTTTGAAAGGGCATCCATGGCTTTCCTTGCATTTTCATCCGTTGTGGATGCAATGGCAAGTGCTATAAGTACCTCGTCAGTATGAAGTCTTGGGTTTACACTTGATAAAATACCCGTTTTAAGCTCTTGAATAGGAGCTATAAGCGTGGGAGAGATAAGGTCAACTTCTTTATCTATTCCTGCAATGGCTTTAACAGCATTAAGCATTGCGGCAGATGCCGCACCCAAAAGGGCAGACGTTTTTCCTGTTACGATTTTTCCGTCGTCAAGTTCTATTGCAACGGCAGGCTCACCACCTGTGGAAAGAGATTTTGAGAGGGCGGCAATTGTAACCGCTCTGTCATCAACGGCAATCCCCGTTTGATTCATAAGAATTTCAATTTTCGACGCTTCCGTACCGTCGGAATTTCCTTTCACCTGTTCGCATAAGGCTGTGAAATATCTTCTGATTATTTCTTCTTTTGCGGCTTTGCTTACTGCTTCATCATCAAAAATGCAGTTTCCTGCCATGTTAACGCCCATATCCGTAGGGGATTTATAAGGGCTTTGACCTTCTATTTTTTCAAAAATAGCGTTAAGTACAGGGAAAACTTCCACGTCTCTGTTGTAGTTTACCGCGCTTTTTCCATATGCTTCAAGATGATAAGGGCCAATCATATTAACGTCGTCAAGATTAGCTGTTGCGGCTTCGTAAGCAAGATTTTCGGGATGCTTTAACGGTATGTTCCATATGGGGAAGGTTTCGAATTTTGCATAGCCAGCTTTTATTCCCCGAAGATTATCATGATAAAGCTGTGAAAGACAACAGGACATTTTTCCGCTTCCAGGTCCTGGAGCGGTAATTACTATCAAAGGTCTTTTGGTTTCTATATATTCGTTTTTCCCAAATCCATCGGGAGAAACTATTTTTTTCACATTAAATGGATATCCCTCTATGGGATATTGCAAGAAAACCTTTTTGTTTCTTGCTTCAAGCTTTGATTTA
>JAZOCZ010000167.1:0-1781 GCA_045596755.1 Eubacteriales bacterium
AATGCTTCACCAAAAACCGTTTTCAAACCGGTCATAACAGGTTCCGCTTCGTTGTAAAAATCCATTTCCTTAACGTAAAAATCGTCATTTGTGTTCAAAGTAAATCTGACATAGGCCAAAGAAGCCATTGTTAAAACGTCTTCGTCAATTTTATTGAGCTTTCTGTAAATATCCGCTTGTTCTTCCGCAGTAACTCCTTCTTTTGTAAAAGCTTCCGTAAGTACTTTATAGGATTCTTTTAAAGCCTCTATATCGGGACGCTTATATTGGATTTCTGAAATTTTCATTTACAACAACCTCTTTTTTGGAAAAAAATGATATATAATCAGTATACCACATTATTATGAAAAAATCAAGACCTTCATCACATCAATAACCTGAGTTTTTCGATTATCTTTTTTTCTTTACGAGAAACCTGAACTTGAGTTATCCCTAAAATCTCTGCAGTTTCCTGTTGTGTCTTTGAAAGAAAATAACGCAATGAAATAAGTTTTCGTTCCTCATCAGAAAGGCTTCTCAAAGAATCTTTTAACGCCATTTTGTCAATATCAGGCAGACTACCCTCATCACCCAACACGTCTGAAAAAAACATATCCCCGTCGGAATTTATGGGAGTATCCAAAGATTCGGGAACAGCCGCCGAATCCAAAGCCAGGATAATATCTTCTCTGGGGATTCCTGTTTCTGATTCCAACTCCGAAAGAGTGGGATCTCTGTCCAATTTTACAGACAGAGTCTCCTTTGCCCGTCGAATCGAAATATACTGCTCTTTAAGTTTTCTACAGACTTTCAAAGGGCCGTCATCCCTGAGGAATTTCCGCATCTCGCCAATTATCATGGGAACGGCATAGGTACTGAAGACTACCCCTCTGTTCATATCAAATCTTCGTATTGCTTTCAACAAACCGATAGATCCGATCTGGCAAAGGTCATCAAAATCAGCCCCATAATATGAAACCCTTAAAAGTCTATACGCAGAAGCTCTGACCAAGCCCATATTTTCTTCCAATATCCGAGATTCGAGATATTCCTCACCGTTTTTATACCGACCCATAAGTTCGGCGCTTTTGTATTCCGCTACGGCCTCGGACATAATATTTTCTCCATGGTAACAACTGTGCCTCGGTTTTGAACAGAACGAACCTTTAATTTATCTGAAAAAGTTTGCATAATGGTAAACCCCATTCCTGCCCTGTCTTCCGCACCCGTTGTAAAACACGCCTCCATGGCTTTTTTGATATCCGGAATACCCACACCCCTGTCTTTTACAGTAATTCGTACCCTGCGGTTATCATATATGTATACGGATATGATTATATCGCCCTCTCTATCCGCATAACCGTGAACGATGCTGTTTGTTACGGCTTCCGATACTATCGTTTTGATATCGGAAATTTCTTCCAACGTGGGATCGAGCTGTGAAATAAAAGACGCCGTACTGACTCTTGCAAAGCTTTCATTTACGCTTCTGCTTGGAAACGTTATCTGCATTTTATTGACTAAACTCATTTTGATTCAACTTCCTTTCTTCCTATAATATTCCAAACGCCCGAAAGATCAAATATTCTTGATATCCTGGGGTTCACCTTTGCCAAAGAAACCGTTCCTCCGTATTGTTTCATAAGCTTATATCTGCCTAAAACTATTGCGATTCCGCTGCTGTCACAAAACGTAACCTGAGAAAAATCAAGAACAAGTTTTTTGGGGATATATTTAAATATAAGTTCATCCGTCTGTGTTCGGATATCCAAAGAGCTGTGATGGTCTATATCGCCTTTAAT
>JAZOCZ010000168.1:0-2275 GCA_045596755.1 Eubacteriales bacterium
TGTTGCGTTAGCCAAACCGTCTCATCTTGCATTTTTACATCAATTTTTGTATTGCCGTTATCGGCTTGATATATTATTATTTCTCCTTGTTTTTTTTCTAATTCGTTATCATTCATAATATATCCCTTTCTGTCTCTTGCCTCTTGCCTTAGCTGAGCCTTGGCGAAGCACGCTGAAGTGTACCCCAAGTCAAGTACAATTTTGATTGTAGTGATAAATTTTTTGTAAACAATATGATATACTGCAAATGCCTGACGTGAGGATAGGGCAACGCTGAGGAGCGACCCGAGCGCACGTCGGTCTGGGAGGCAGTATATCGAAAGGTATGCTGTCTTTTTTACTGCCTTCCAGCTAAAAGCGATAAACCTTGGGGTGTGGGGCAAAGCCCCACGAAGAAACTCAAAGTGGGTATATACCCGTAGTTGCGTATAGATAATACTCTTTTGGAGAAAGTTTCAGAAGATCCCATTGATAACGATCGTTGTTGTAATAATCCATCCAATCGTCGATTTTGTCTTTTACTTCATCGAAAGATTTCATCTTCGCAACTCCATCTTTGATTTCATCTTTCATATGTCCGAAAAAACTTTCTTGCGGGGCATTATCCCAGCAATTGCCTTTTCGTGACATGGATTGAATAAAATTGTTGTCAGATAGCAATTGTATAAATGCTTTGCTCGTGTAATGGCACCCTTGGTCGCTATGAATAATTGTGGTATCATCAAGTGTGCAGCTGTGGCTTGCAACAAGCTCATCAACCGTTTTTAAAACAAAGTCAACCATTAAAGTTTTGCTCAATTTATACGCTAAAATTTCTCTTGTGAAAGCATCCAAAATCGTTGAAAGATAGCATACTCCACCATCATAAAATATATATGTGATGTCCGTGAGCAAGACTTTGCGTATTCCGCCATTAACAAATTTTCGGTTTACTTCGTTTTTGAAAGTCGTATTTGTCCTTAGTGCTTTTGCCAACCTTCTGTATGGATTTGGCTTTCTGTACGGGCACTTTAAGCCGTACTTCCTCATTAGCCTACGGATTTTCTTCAAATTCATACGGATTCCAATATGAAGCAGGCGCATATGAATACTTCTTGCTCCTTTGGCGTAACCGCGAAATTTGTACGCTTCTAACACAAGGTCAAAATCAGCTTTATCTTTGGCTTCTCTGTGTTCCCTTTGCGGAAACGAATTTACCCAAGAATAATAGCCCGAACGTGAAACCTTGGCTATTTCGCAAAGCCTTGAAACGCTTAATACGTTTCGTTCCTTGTTTACAGTGGAATAGATAATTTCAAATTTCATTTGAGAAATCACTTGCGCTTTGCCGCCTTCCCACCGTATTCCTTCTCCAAGTCCTGAATTTTTTTTAAAAATTCATTTTCTTGTTCAAGGTATGCGTTTTTATGCTCAAGCTCTCGTATCCTCTTAAGCAATTGAGCTTCTGTGCTTGGTGGTGAACAAAGACTTTTATCTTTTCTCTTGTCTGAAAACCTTGCTTCGTCTGAGCTTTTCTTTATCAGCTTTGAGCGAAAATTATCTATTCGCTTTCTGCCGAGTTTTTTTACGTCAAAGCCTGCCTCGATGAATATTTCATTCATGCTTTTTCCGCCAATGTACGCTTCATAAGCGTGTTCTTTGAATTTCACCGTGAAGCTAACAGTCCACTGCGTTGCTTGTTCAACGCATGGATTTTCGTTCAGTTCTTTGACGTATTCTTGTGGGATGAGATATCTTTTCATTTTGTATCCAGCCTTTCTTACTTGACCAGATACATCTTAGCATATCTATCCCATAATTTCAACTGTCCACTTTTTAGGGTTTTAGGTTCATTTATCTGTCCACTTTTCAGGGACGTCCCTAAAATCACTAAAATACATGTGTCCATTTTTATGGGTACAGTTTATAATGCCTTGGCGAAGCCTCCTGCCTCTTGCCTCTTGCCTTATTTATAACAAATCCCGTTTTTGATGTTATCGCTGATTTCTTTTCCCATAATAAGTTCGCAAAGCTGAAATCCGAATTCAAGGGATGAGCCCATTGCTTCACCTGTTATGAAAACGTCATCGCAAACAACGGATTTTTCGGTATAGATACCTTCTCCGATTTGCTCGTCCATTCCAGGATAGCAGGTGAACTTTCTTCCTTCAAGCAATCCGAATTTACCCAAAATTGTTGGAGCAGCACATATTGCACCAATATATGCCCCTGTTTCCATAGCAATTTTAAGGAATTTTTCCGTCCATACGGAATCACTCAATCTTTGGGTTCCTTT
>JAZOCZ010000169.1:0-9286 GCA_045596755.1 Eubacteriales bacterium
GTTCTTTTGTAAATTTTATTTTAGGCGGCATAACGTCTCCTTTATATTTGATATGTTATATTACGATTGTAATATAACATATCAAATATATCTTGTCAATACCTTTTTTCAAAAAAATATTGACTATTTTTCACAGAATGATATAATAGTATAAACTAAATTTTTTAGAAATTTAATTTCATCTGATATTCGGGGAGTGCGTTCAGATTATGAAAATTGTAATTATAGGTCTTGGAACAATAGGAAAAACCATACTTAAAAACCTTTCGGGAGAAGGCCACACAATAACAATTATCGACGAAGAAAAATCCAAGGTTGAGAAGCTCATTGAAAAACATGACGTTTTCGGAATCGTCGGTAACGGTGCTTGCTTTGACATACAGAAGGAAGCAAACATGAAGGACGCTGACCTTGCCATCGTTTTGACAGAAAGCGATGAATTGAATATTTTTGCTTGTCTCGTTGCCAAAAAGCTTGGCGTTAAAAACACAATAGCGAGAGTCCGCAATCCCGATTACAGAAATCAGATATTGGAAATGAAGGACTATCTGGGAATTGCAATGATAGTCAACCCAGAGAGAGAAATGGCAAACGAGATATTCAACATAATAAACCTTCCTTCCGTAGTACAGATAGAGCATTTTGCAAGAGGCAGAGTATCTCTTGTTGAAATACTTGCGGAAAAAGGCTGTTCACTCATTGGCGAAACCCTTATTTCCCTCGGTAAAAAGCTACACACGAAGATACTTATCTGTGCAGTACAGAGAGGTGACGAGGTTATTATTCCAACAGGTGATTTCATCATTCAGGAAGGAGACAGGATTCATTTCACATCCGAGGCAAGAGCGTTGGGAGACTTCCTTTCCGAAGCTGATCTTGTTAAATCTCCTTTGAAAAACGTAATGATTGTAGGCGGGAACCGCATAGGATATTATCTTGCTGAATCCCTCTCGCGAAAGAAATATAAGGTAAAGCTTATTGAAAACGACCCTGAAAGAGCCGAAGAGCTTGCCGAACTTCTCCCTGACGTTACCGTTATTTGCGGTAACGGAACACAGCATGATATTCTCATTGAAGAAGGAATAGAGGCAATAGACGCATTCGTCGCATTGACGGACATTGACGAAGAAAACATGATAGTTTCAATGTTTGCCAATAAGAAAAAAGTAAAAAAAGCTATCACTCAAATTAAAAACGACGACCTTTACGGAATGTTGGACGAGCTTGGAATCAACAATAACGTTTCCCCTAAGCATATTGTTGCGGGCAGGATAATAAGTTATATCCGCGCTCTTGCAAATTCAGTTGGAAGTAACGTGCTCACCATGTATCAGCTCGTAAACGATCAGGTGGAAGCTCTTGAATTTTCTGCAAAACGTGAAGAATATTTTTATAACAAGCCACTGAGAGAGTTAAACATCAAAAAGAATTGTCTCATAGCCTGCATCATCCGCAAAAACGAAATAATAATTCCAAACGGCAATTCCGAAATCAGACTTGGTGATAACGTTGTTGTTGTTACAACTCACAAAAACTTTGACGATCTCAACGACGTTTTCGAATAAGGTGGCTTATGAACTACAAAAAATTAGGTAATATTTTAGGAAAAATCATGCTTCTCGAAGCAGTATTGATGCTTGCGCCTCTGGCGGTAAGCTTCATTTACAAGGAATCCGTAATTCATAACCTTGCATTTATAATTCCTATTGCAATATTATCCGCATTTGGCTTTGCATTACAAATCCCCAAGGCAAGAAGAAACACCCTTTACCAGAAAGAAGGTTTTGCGTTAACAGCGCTCGTATGGATAATAATGACGTTATTCGGTGCAATACCTTTCGTTATAAACGGTGATATTCCCAATTACGTAAATGCCTGCTTTGAAATAATGTCAGGCTTTACAACCACGGGGGCAAGCATAATAACGGATATAACCGCAATGTCCCGTTCAACTCTTTTCTGGCGTAGCTTTTCCCATTGGATTGGCGGAATGGGGATTCTTGTTTTCGTTCTTATATTTATCCCTGAAAGTGATGACGGTTCTTCCATGCATCTTCTTCGCGCGGAAAGCCCTGGACCGCAGGTTGGAAAAATCGTTTCAAAGATGAAGGTTACAACAAGAATATTATACCTTATTTACCTCGGAATGACCCTTCTTGAAATTGTAATTTTAATGCTTGACAAACCAATACCCGGATATGAAAACGAAAAGCTTTTCTTTAGCCTGCTTGCAACCTTCGGTTGCGCGGGTACAGGCGGATTCGGTTTTATTCCCGGAAGCATGGAAGCCTTCAACCCATTTTCACAATACGTTATGGCTGTTTTTCTCATCTTTTTCGGTTGCAATTTCAGCTTATACTATTTATTGCTTATCGGGAAAGCAAAGGCAGTTTTCAAAAGCGAGGAAGTACGCAGTTATTTTTTGATAGTCGCCTCTGCCGTAGGATTTGTGTTTCTCGGACTTATGGGAAAATTCGGTGCGTTTCCGCAGGAATATACTACGGAAGAAGCATTCCGCCACTCTTTGTTTCAGGTATCATCCCTCATGACAACCGCAGGATTTACAACAACTGATTATAACCTTTGGCCAATGCTGTCAAAAACGGCTCTCATTGTCGTTATGTTCACAGGTGCTATGGCAGGCTCAACGTCAGGCGGAATTAAGCTTTCAAGAATCGTTATAGCAGTAAAAGGTGCTTATATCAATATCAGAAAGCTCATAAATCCAAGATACGTTCCAAAGGCAAAGTTCGAAGGTAAAACCTTGGAGATGCAGACTATAAACGACGTTTTTGCGTTTATAACCCTTTATTCTTTCATTTTTGTTATTTCTCTTTTCCTTTTATCCTTCGATTCCGTAAACGGTCAGACTATAACCGTAACATCCGATGCGGGAGCTTACGAAGTAACCCACGGATTTTTCAGCAATTTTTCCTCAGTTCTTGCTTGCCTTTCCAACGTTGGTCCTGCGTTCGAAGCCGTAGGCCCGTACGCAAGCTATACACATTACAATGTATTCTCAAAAATCATTCTGATTCTTACAATGCTTTTAGGAAGACTTGAAATTCTCCCCGTGCTTATACTGTTCAGCAAGAGAACATGGAAAAAGCTTTAAAATCCCCGAAAATCCACATAATTTTTCAGGAGAGTATAAATGAAAATATACGAATCAGCCGAGGAGCTTATTGGAAAAACGCCCCTTTTAAGACTTAAAAATATTGAAAAGCAATTTGAATGTAAAGGCAAAATTTACGCAAAGCTTGAATATTTCAACCCAACGGGGTCAGCCAAGGACAGAGCCGCAAAATATATGTTAGACCAAGGCATAAAAGATGGTCTTATTGATAATGAAACAGTTATTATTGAGCCTACTTCGGGAAACACAGGAATAGGGCTTGCTTCTGTTGCCGCATCAAGAGGATATAAGGCAGTCATAGTTATGCCCGAAACAATGTCTGAAGAAAGAAAATCCCTCATGCGTCTTTACGGAGCAGAGCTTGTTCTCACAAAGGGAGCGGAAGGAATGGCGGGAGCTATTAAAAAAGCAGAAGAATTAAAAAGCTCCTTCCCAAAAGCTTTTATTCCAAATCAGTTTGAAAACAAAGCAAACTCCAAGGCTCATTTTGAAACAACGGGACCTGAAATTTGGGAAGACACAGAAGGAAACGTTGACGTTCTGGTTGCAGGCGTTGGCACAGGTGGAACTATTACGGGAGTTGGTGAATTCCTTAAAAGTAAAAACCCAAAAATCAAAATCGTTGCTGTAGAGCCTTCGGACTCCCCCGTTCTGTCCCAAGGGAAATCGGGTTCTCACAAGCTTCAAGGTATTGGTGCAGGATTTGTTCCAAAGGTGCTGAATACGAAAATATACGACGAAATTATAACGTCGACAACGGAAGAAGCGTACCAGACTCTTAAAGCCTTAGGGAAAGCAGAAGGAATCCTTGTTGGTATATCATCAGGCGCTGCCCTTTCCGCCGCTCTGAAAATCGCAAAAAAAGGCGAATATAAGGACAAAAATATCGTTGTTGTTTTACCCGATACGGGAGACAGGTATTTGTCAGTCCTTGCGGACTGATGCAAAAGCAGAGCTTTTGCAGTGATGTGCGCTTCCAGCGCGTGATGGAGTGGTGTGTTGGCTTCGCCAACGTGAAGTTTTTGGCTATGCCAAAAGTTAAGGTAGCTTTCCTCGTTTCACTCGAAAAGCATTTTAATAAAATATTTTTCGACCGCAGGGAGAAAAATTTCCTTAACTTTTTGCGAAGCAAAATACTTCACTCGCTGAAAGCGAACACCACTTGTCGAAGACAAACATCACACGGAAACAAAGTTTCCGTACATCACTGCGGTCTGAACTAAAGTTCAGACCGCATGTGCTCTAATGCACTTTTTTCGATTCGTGATACCTGCGCTTGTGAGATTCCCACCTCGGACGCTACCTCTGTTTGAGTTTTACCCTTAAAAAAGCGAAGGTCTATGATATCTCTTTCCCTTTTACAAAGTTTTTTAAAGGCTGAATCAAGTGCGATATCCGTTATCCATTTTTCGCTGGCGTTTTTATTATCGCTTATCTGGTCAAGAAGATAAATTGAGTCCGTACCGTCGGAATAGACGGGTTCGAAAATGGAAACTGGGTCAACAATTGCTTCCATAGCGTTTACAACCGCTTCTATCTTAACGTCAAGATACTTTGCAATTTCTGCGTTGGAAGGCTCTCTCGACAGCTTCGCCTGAAGCTCTTCCTTTGCTTGCAGAGCCTTGTATGCCAAATCCCTTACGGAACGGGAAACCCTTATGGCGTTATTATCCCTGAGATATCTTCTTATCTCCCCTACTATCATAGGAACGGCATAGGTTGAAAATTTCACATCAAGAGTTATATCAAAGTTGTCAATAGCTTTTATGAGTCCAATGCATCCAACCTGAAACAAATCGTCAGGATTTTCGCCTCGGTTCTGAAAGCCCTGCAAAACGCTGAGAACAAGCCTTAAATTCCCGTTTATCAGCTCCTCACGCGCTTTAAAGTCGCCATTTTTCGTCTTTTTCATCAATTCGTTCTTTTCGTTTTCCGACAAAACTCTGAGCTTCGACGTGTTAATTCCGCATATTTCGACTTTGTTGTACATTAAAAAAACCTCCCTATGCAATGCAACTCTATTTTGCCCTGCAAAGAGAGGTTTATTTCATTTTTTCAAAAAACGATTGTAAATATTTTACTCACCCATATTTTTCCACAGCTCCCGTTTTCTGTTAACAAAAAGCACATATTCAAGATAAGGAAATTCAGTATTTTTAGTTTTCATATGTGCAAAACACCGTTTTTACTATATTTGTTTTCAAAAGCTTTATATTCTCCCACTTGTTTTTATTTGTGTTTGGTATATAATTACATAGAATCGGGAGTAAATGGTGTTTAAATTTTTTCGATTTTTTTCAACATTCTCATATGATTTTCAGCTTTTTGGTTTAATATTTCATATTGTGTTATAGCCTCGTGAAAGGAGATGCGAACCTTGGCAATTTTCACTTTCAAGCGTTACGAAAGAAAATATATCCTGTCAAAAGAGCAGGGAGATCTTCTTATGAGTCTTCTGAGCGACAAGATGAAGCATGATAAATATTGCAAAAACGGCGATTTCTACACAATATACAATATATATTACGACACAAAAAACGAATCAGTTATCAGAATGTCAACCTCAAAGCCTTATTACAAGGAAAAAATGAGAATGAGAACTTACTCATTGACAGACGAAAATGCGCCGTACTTTCTCGAAATAAAGAAAAAAATAAACAAAGTAGTAAGTAAAAGGCGAATTTCTCTCACGAGAGAAGAAGGAGAATATTTCATTAAAGAAGGTAAGCTTCCAGAAGGAACAACAGGTCAGAAAGCGAACGAGATTCAATATTATCTCGATACCTTCAACGTTTCGCCCAACGTTTTTTTAAGATACGAAAGATACGCTCTTTTTGGAATTGAGGATTCATCCCTCAGAGTTACTTTTGACCGAAATATTTTAGCAAGGCGCGACCGCCTTTCGTTTGCTGAAGGTGATGGAGGAGAATACGTATTACCTCCCGAAAATTATCTGATGGAAATAAAATTCGAAAACGCTATGCCGTTATGGCTTTGCAAAATTCTTTCCGAAATGAAGATATATTCTTCAAGCTACTCCAAATACGGAAAAGAATATTTATCACATTGCAGGAAAAATCCAAGAAAGACATTATAATATTAAATTCAGAAGGAGAAAAACATGAAAATTGATAAGCTTTTCGCCCCCGTCGTTGATGCCAACACAAACACGTTTGCCGATGCGGCAATAATTATCGGTGCAGCTCTTGTGCTCGGACTTATAACAAGTCTTATATACATTTTCACAAACAAAAAAACAGGATATTCTTCAAGCCTTGCCCTCTCCCTTTTGTTTATACCACCAATTATGGCGGTTGTTATGTTCCTCATAAGTGCAAATACGGCGAGAGCCATAGGTGCAATGGGCGTTTTCTCCATTGTCAGATTCAGAAGTGCTCCTGCTGACCCAAAGGACCTTACATACATTTTCCTTGCTTTAGTTTCAGGTATCGGATGCGGAATCGGCTACGTTGGATTTGCCGTTCTTCTCGTTCTTGTTATGTGCGTTGTATTCTTCATCGTCAACGTTACGAAGTTTGCCGCTCCCAAGCCCACAAATATCAAGCTCAGAATCACAGTTCCCGAAGATCTCAACTTCAACAATCTTTTCGACGATATATTTGAAAAATATACAAACAGCGCAAGACTCCGCAGAATCAAAACAAGAGAATTCGGTTCTCTCTTTGAGCTTCAGTACACGGTGATTATGAAGCATGATGCTTCTCCAAAGGATATGATTGACGAAATCAGATGCCGTAACGGTAACCTTGAAATCTCCTATATCCTTTCCGAATTTGCAGATAAAATAGTTGAAGGATAATATAAAACAGCAACTACCAAAAGGTTTTCCCCTATTGATAGTTGCTCTTTTAATAAAAAAGATTTTGTAAAATCCTATATATCCTATATATTTTAAATCGACAGAAAATCGACTTTTTGAATCATAAAGGAGTATTCCCTTCGATGAATGAATTAGAATTATCCCCCTCAAAATCAAAAAACAGGTTGGATTATATCGATGTTTGTAAAGCACTTGGTATAATACTTGTTATTTTAGGTCATACATACAACATACCGCATCATTTATACAATATAATTTACTCATTTCATATGCCACTTTTCTTTATATTATCCGGATACACATTTAACCGTGATAAAAATATAAATATGTCATTCGGAGAATTTATATCAAAGAAATCAAAACAATATTTAATTCCTTATTTTATTTTTTGTATAGCTAATTTAGGAATCCAGATAGCATGGGCATTGGTGTTTTCATCACACGATATTACTTTAGATTATCTCATCACTAACGTCAAAGGTATATTGTTGTGTTACAGCAATATGGCAAACATGCCAAATTGTTCGCCTCTTTGGTTTTTAGTTTGCTTATTTTTTTCTGACATATTGTTCTGGATTATTATTAAACTGAAAGAAAAATATGCATTTATTCCCGCTTTTCTCTGCGCTGCTATTTATTACATTTTGATACCATTTTGCAAAGATTTCACAAGTTTTCCATTTAAATTTCCAACGTTTTTGATCGCCACTTTCTTTCTATACATAGGATATATTACAAAAAAAATAATGACCAACAAAGTTTTTTCTAAAAAGAATGTCCCTTTGATTGCTATAATTCCCGCTTTAATTGGATGCTTATGTATTATCATTTTAACCGAAAACAAAGTGGGAATGAATGAAAATTTTTATAGCAATTATTTTATCTTTATAGCAACATCTATTATTATGTCAGTATCTGTTATTTATTTATCGTATAGATGTGCTTTCCTTCAAACTAAATCTATTCTGTGGCTTGGTAAAAACACTATCTATATCGTTGCATTTAATTTTATATGTCGCGATGTCGGTACAACTCTATATTATTACATTCCCATAATAAATAGAGTTCGCATACATTTGTCTGTAAGTTTCTTTCTTACTACAGCTGTATGCATTTTTTGTATTTTCATATGTATACATATCAAAAATTTAATTCTTAAATCACAAAAGTGCATAAAAAAAGCTTCTCATGTATAAATTCCAACAACACAAAAAATCGATGTATTTTCTACAAAAACAAAACATATCACATTAAATTTTTGAATGTCATAATCTGAAAAAGGTTCTTAATGCTTGAATGCAAAAAGAACCTTTTATTTTTCAATCTTTCCAGACGAAATTATAGTTTATGGATTCGCCGCCGTCTACCAATATATTCTGACCTGTACAGAAGGTATTTACAACTGTGAGGAAATACGCCCACTCTGCAATTTCTTCGGCAGTTGCCCATTTTTTAAGCGGGGTTTCGTTCATTATCTGTGCCCAAAGTTCTGGGTCGTTGATAACACATTCATTAAGAGGAGTAAACACACCGCCAGGGTCTAAACTGTTACAGGTTGCACCAAAGAGAGCTATTCTCTGTGCCACGTTTTTCGTATAAGCCAGAACCCCGCCTTTACTTGCACAGTATTCGGGAAATTCTGCGCCCGTATGTCCGCTGGCAGACCCGATATTCAAAATTGATTTTATATTTTTCTGAATACCGTATTTTTCAGTTATATAAATAAGTGCCTTAAGATTTATATCGATATCGTCCTCATTCTGCGTTCCCGCATTATTTATAAGTATATCAACGTTTTCAATTTGGGGAAGTTTCTCCTTATCCCTTACGTCGCAAACATAGTGGGTATAATTTTCATGCTCTATGCTTTTTTTAAGTCTGTCTATTCCGATTACAATATGATTTTCCGCAAGAAAACGCAATGCTATTGCTTTTCCTATTCCTTGTGACGTTCCCGTTATTAAAACCTTCATATTATTTTTCTTCCTTTATATATTCAAGGTATTCCTTGCCAACGTTGTTTTCTTTCCAATTCACGGTTATTTTATAACCTACCTGTGAAAAAGCCATTTCCATAACCAATTCCGCAACCGCTCCCGTTAATGCACAAGTGGCACATTGAAGCACCGTCCAACTAAAGCCATCCCAGAATACAGGTGCACCGATACCAAAAACGATAACTGAAAAAATAAAATTATCCGAAAACTGTCCTACAAACGTTGAAACGTATGAACGGACCGCATAAGCCGTTTTACCGTCGGGATTCTTTCTGAAGCATTTGCCTATCATCCAGTTCAGTCTGTTGTTTA
>JAZOCZ010000170.1:0-1554 GCA_045596755.1 Eubacteriales bacterium
AACTTTATTTTTGATTTATCTTTTATAACCTCACCGTATTCGCCGCCGCAATATCTGCCTGGGCGTTCTACAAGCTTAAGCAAACTCTTCATATATTTTCCTACTTTTTAGTTTTTATTATTGAAGAAAGATTTTCAAATATCTTTCTCGCTGTATCGGGTTTATTCATTGTGTAAATATGTATATTATTAACGCCGTTTGCAATAAGATCAATTATCTGCTCCGTTGCGTAGGCTATTCCCGCTTGTTTCATAGCTTCGGGGTCATGAGCGAAGCGGTCTGCTATTCTCTTGAAGCGTTCAGGAACGTTAGTTCCCGAAAGAGAGCATATTCTGTCTATCTGTTTAACGCTTGTAACAGGCATAATTCCCGCAAAAACAGGAACGTTTATCCCAGCTTTAAGCATTTTCAAAAGATAGGCATATAAAACGTGGTTTTCAAAAAACATCTGCGTTGTCAAAAATTCGCATCCCGCATCTATCTTGTATTTCAGATTTTCAATATCCGCATCCAAGGAGGATGCTTCGGGATGTCCCTCAGGGTAACACGCACCTCCAACGCAAAAATCTCCAAAAGACTTTATCTCTTTCGTAAGGTCGGAAGCGTGAAGGAAATCCTTTTCGGGTTCACATCCGATAGGAGCATCTCCTCTGAGGGCAAGAACGTTTTCTATTCCCTTTGATTTAAGGTCGGAAAGCACCTCTCTCGCTTTATCTCTGTTACAGCTTACGCAAGTAAGGTGTGCAAGAGCCGTAATTCCTCTTACGTTTTGTATTTCGTCCGCAACGTCAACGGTTGTTTTTCTCGTTCCGCCCCCCGCACCATAAGTAACGCTCATATATGCAGGTGAAAGCTTTGCAATTTCTTCAACTACGGTTTTAACCTCGGTCAGAGCCGTTCCCGCTTTGGGAGGAAACATTTCGCAGGATAATGTTATTTCGTTATTTTTTACTATTTCAGATATTTTCATTTCTTCATTCTTCCCTTAACATCGTCAATGGCGTCAATTATCTGTCCGTTCGCTTTCTTTACAGCATCAACCGCCATATCGTATTCGCAATCCGTCTGTGACATAACGATTCTTGCCGCTCTGTCCAGAAGCTTTTTATTAGTAGGGCGCATATATGCAAGGTAGTTACCGATAACCCTGCCTATTCTTACCATTGCACCCGTTGAAATCATATTGAGGATAAGCTTTTGTGCCGTTCCTGCTTTCATTCTGGTCGAACCGCTTACAACTTCGGGACCAACTACGGCAACTATGGAAACGTCTGCAAACTCCGCCGCCGCAGGATTTACGTTACAAGCAATGGATGCAGTCTTTGCTCCAAGCTCCTTTGCGTACTGCAACGCTCCCTTAACACAAGGAGCAGAACCGCTTGCAGAAAGACCAATGCAAACATCTTTTTCGGAGAAGCTTGCTTCTTTAAGCTGAACAATTACGGAGTTTGTGTCATCCTCTGCTTTTTCAATGGCTCGGAATGCCGCTTCTCTGCCGCCTGCAATAATACCTTGTACTATTTCGGGAGACGTTCCGTATGTGGGAGGACATTC
>JAZOCZ010000171.1:0-8790 GCA_045596755.1 Eubacteriales bacterium
GAGGATGAGGACGAAGAATAAGGCAAGAGTACAGAGGCAAGAGGGAAGAAAATTTTTCTCACTGCGTTCGAAAAATATAGTTTTTATATAAATCATCATTATTATAAAGCACAGTTTCTTCTTTTTGGTATCTTTTTCTTCTTTGAAAAGAAGAAAAAGTACGATATAAAACAAAGGGGTAAAATTATGGAATTTTTATCATTGAACACGATTCGCGAAAAGTATCTTGCATTTTACGAAACGAAGGGTCATTTGAGACTTCCTTCATTCTCACTCGTTCCCCAGAACGATAAATCACTTCTTTTAATCAACGCAGGTATGGCTCCTTTGAAGGCATACTTCACAGGCGAGCTTACGCCCCCAAGAAAGAGAGTAACGACATGTCAGAAATGTATCCGTACACCTGATATTGACCGTGTAGGTAAAACCGCTCGTCACGGCACTTTCTTCGAAATGCTTGGTAACTTCTCCTTTGGTGACTATTTCAAAGCAGAGGCGATTCCGTGGGCATACGAATTCCTTACAAAAGTTATGGAAATCCCTGAGGAGCTTCTTTCCGTTTCCGTTTACCTTGATGACGATGAAGCAAGAGATATCTGGATAAAAACAGGTATCCCCGCAGAGCGTATATATAGAATGGGTAAAGAGGATAACTTCTGGGAAATCGGCTCAGGCCCTTGCGGTCCTTGCTCTGAAATTTATTTCGACAGAGGCGAAAAATACGGTTGCGGAAGCACCGATTGTAAACCCGGTTGCGACTGTGACAGATTCCTTGAAATCTGGAACATCGTTTTCACACAGTTTGACGGTGACGGTAACGGTAACTATGAAAGACTTGAACATCCCAATATCGATACAGGTATGGGACTTGAAAGACTCGCTTGCGTTATGCAGGACGTAAATAACCTTTTTGAGGTTGATACAATAAGAAACGTTATGCTTAAGGTTTGCGAAATGTCGGGCAGAGAATATACCGCTTCCGCAGATGACCACGACGTATCTCTCCGTGTTATCACAGACCATATCAGAAGCTCAACCTTCTTGATAAGCGACGGTGTAATGCCCTCCAACGAAGGCAGAGGCTACGTTCTCAGAAGACTTATCCGCAGAGCCGCAAGACATGGCAGACTTTTGGGTATCAAAGCAGGATTCCTTACAACTCTTTGCGAAACAGTTATAGAAGAAAGTAAGGATGCATATCCCGAATTGGAATCCAAACGTGAATTCATCAAGAGCGTTCTTTCCGCAGAGGAAGAAAGATTTGCCAAAACTATAGATCAGGGCATTAACTTGCTTGAAAAAATCATCGATGCTGTTAAGGCTGAAAACAAAACCGTTATTTCAGGCGAAGATGCATTCAAACTTTACGATACCTTTGGATTCCCCATGGATATTACAAAGGAAATCGCAGAAGAAAACGGACTTTCCGTTGACGAAGAAGGTTTCACCGCATTCATGAAGGAACAGAAAGAACGTGCAAGAAGCGCAAGAGCCGCACAAACGGGTGATGCAGGCTGGAGCGACGATTCTGCCGCATTGGTTAGCGGACTTACGGCTACAAAATTCCTCGGCTACGAAACAACCTCCGCAGAGGGCGAAATTATCTGCATTATCGCTGATAACGAAGCGGTAGGAGAAGCAAAGGGCGAGGCTATGATTATTATGGATCAGACGTCCTTCTATGCTGAAAGCGGCGGACAGGTTGGCGATGTAGGCTATATAAAGACCAATGACGGACTTTTCAAAGTTCTCGACACAAAGAAAGTTTGCGGAGATAAATTCGCTCATATGGGCGAAGTTGTTGAAGGAACAATTTCCCTTGGAAAAGCAGAAACAGTTGTTGATAAGACACGCAGAGAAGCAATTATGCGCAACCACTCTGCCGCTCATATGCTTCAGGCTGCACTTAAGAAGGTTCTTGGCGACCACGTTGAACAGTCCGGCTCATACGTTGACGACGAACGTGTTCGTTTCGACTTTACCCATAATAAAGGAATGACCAAAGAAGAAATCGCAGAGGTTGAAAATCTCGTTAACGAATTCATCCTTTCCGCTTCCGCAATTACAATGACGGAAATGCCTATCGAAGAAGCAAAGAAAACGGGCGCAACTGCTTTGTTCGGTGAAAAATACGGCGAATTCGTAAGAGTTGTTAAAATGGGTAATTTCTCAACGGAATTCTGTGGCGGTACGCACCTTTCAAACAGCGCAGAAGCAGGACTTTTCAAAGTTGTTACAGAAAGTTCCGTTGCGGCTGGTATCAGAAGAATTGAAGGTACTACGGGTAAAAATATTATTAATAAGCTTAATGCTACAGAGGACACTATTGCAAAGGTAAGAAGCGTTCTCAAACTTACGGGAGCAGATGACGTTGCAAAACGATGCGCAGACCTTTCCGACGAGCTTAAAGCTATGAAAAAGGAAATGGACGCTCTCAAAACAAAAATTGCTCTTGCAGATGCTCTTGATTCCTTCAAGAATGCAAAAGCAGTTGGTAACTTCAAGGTTTGTACCGCTAAATTTGATGGTGTTGCAGTTGATACTTTGAGAAACGTTATCGACGACCTCAAAGCAAGAGAAAGCTCTGCCGTTGTTGTTTTTGCCTCCGTTATGGGCGAAAAAATAACCTTTGCCGCAGGTTGCGGTAAGGATGCTGTTGCAAATGGCGCACACGCCGGAAACATCCTGAAGCAGGTTTCCGCAATAACAGGCGGCGGAGGCGGCGGACGTCCCGATTCTGCAACAAGCGGCGGTAAGGACGTATCCAAGCTTGACGAAGCACTCTCTGCTGTTGAAGCAATTCTCGGAGGAAAATAATATGTGTATTTTCTGTAAGATAGCCGCAGGGGAAATCCCTTCAACAAAGGTTTACGAGGACGAATACTGTTTTGCATTTAAAGACATAAATCCACAAGCTCCCGTTCACGTGCTTCTTATTCCCAAGGAGCATATAGAATCTGTGAACTCCATAAACGAGGAAAACGCAAATGTGGTTTGCGAAGTTATGAAAGCAATTCCCAAGGTTGCTTCATTGATTCCCGAATTAAAGGACGGTTACAGAGTTATTTCCAACAGCGGAAAGAACGCGGGACAGACGGTTTTCCATCTTCATTTCCACATTTTGGGCGGAAAAGAAATGAACGAGCATATTGTTTAGGAGGCATGATATGACAGATATAAGAGATATAAATTTATGGGAAAGCGGTAAACTCAAAATTGATTGGGTAACCAAATTCACAAGCCTTCTCAATTCCATCGAGGAGGATTACAAGGAATCAAAGCCTCTCAAGGGAAAAAGAGTTGCTCTTTCCATTCACCTTGAAGCAAAGACTGCAAGACTTTGTCAGGTGCTTAAGGCTATGGGTGCAGAAATGTACGTTACGGGCTGTAACCCTCTTTCAACTCAGGACGACGTTGCGGCTGCTCTCGCTCACGAGGGAATGAACGTTTTCGGTAAACACGGTGCTACTGCCGAAGAATACGAAAACCACATCTCCGCAGTTATTGCCGCAGAGCCTGACATCATTATCGATGATGGCGGTGACCTTATCAATTGCATACATTCCAAATACCCTCACCTTATTTCAAAGGTATTAGGCGGTTGCGAGGAAACAACAACGGGTATACACAGACTTGAAAATATGGATAGGGACGGTAAGCTCATGTTCCCCATGATTACCGTCAACAACGCAAAATGTAAATACCTTTTTGATAACCGTTACGGAACAGGTCAATCCGTTTGGAACGGTATAAACAGAACCACAAACCTTATCGTTGCAGGCAAAAACGTTGTTGTTGCAGGCTACGGCTGGTGCGGAAAAGGCGTTGCTATGAGAGCAAAGGGACTTGGTGCTTCTGTAATCGTTACGGAAATCGACCCCATAAAAGCCATTGAAGCTGTTATGGACGGCTTCAAGGTTATGCCTATGGAAAAAGCCGCAGAGATTGGTGACGTTTTCGTTACCGTTACGGGTTGCAGAGATATTATAACCGAAAAGAGCTTCCTCAAAATGAAGGATGGTGCAATTCTTTGCAACGCAGGACATTTTGACGTTGAGGTTGACGTTAAGGGTCTTAAAGAAATTTCTGTGAAATCATTTGAAGCAAGACAGAATATAATGGGTTATACCTTGTCAAACGGCAAAACCCTTTACGTTATCGCTGAAGGCAGACTTGTAAACCTTGCATCAGGCGACGGACATCCTGCGGAAATCATGGATATGAGCTTTGCAATTCAGGCTCTTTCCGTTCTCTATCTTGCCACGAACAGAGATAAAATAAAGGGCAAGGTTGTTCCGGTTCCCGAAGAAATCGACAACGACGTCGCAATGCGTAAACTCAAATTCCTTGGCGTTGAACTTGACGTTCTCACAGATGAACAGAAAAAATATTTGAATATGTAAGAGGGCTTTATGAGAGTTACAGAGATTATTTCAAAAATAAACGAAGGCGCATACAAAAACACTTTTTCCATGCTTTACCCTCAGAAAACCTACGAGGAATGTGCAGAAAGATACATTGCTATTCTGAACAAATATATGGATTCTTACGGTGACGGAGAGGCTTCTCTTTTCTCTGCTCCAGGCAGAACGGAACTTTCGGGAAACCATACCGATCATAACCACGGAAAAGTTCTTGCAGCTGCAGTTGACCTTGATATAATCGGTGTTGCAAGTATAACAGGCGATAACAAAATAAGACTTCGTTCCGTTGGTTACGACGTTGAAAACGTTATAAACATCGATAAACTTGACCCTGCAAAATCGGTTAAAGGTTCTTCTGCTTCCCTCATTGAAGGTATTGCTGATTATTTTAAGCAGAACGGATACAAAGTCGGCGGTTTCACCGCTTACACAGAATCAAGAGTTGCAACGGGAAGCGGACTTTCTTCCTCCGCAGCTTTCGAAGTTGTAGTTGGCGGTATCATGAGCGGACTTTTTAACGATGGAGAGGTTACGCCTTACGAACTTGCAGTTGCAGGTAAATATGCTGAAAACGAGTATTTCGGTAAGCCCTGCGGACTTATGGACCAGATGGCATCAGCCGTTGGCGGTATCGTTGCAATTGATTTCGACGAATCCGAAAACGGAAAAGCACATATCGAAAAATTGGACGTTGACTTCAAAGCATACGGCTATTCTCTCGTTATTGTAAACGCAGGCGGAAGCCATGCAGACCTTACTCCCGAATACGCTTCAATCCCCGCAGAAATGAAGAGCGTTGCAAAATATTTCGGCAAGGATGCTTTGCGTTACGTGAACAAGGAAGAATTCTATAGAAATATGAGCCTTCTTCGTAAAAAGGTGGGCGACAGAGCTGTTCTCCGTGCAATCCACTTCTTCGATGAAAACGAACGTGTTGATGCACAGAGAGAATCTTTGAAAAAAGGCGATATTGAAGGATATTTCAAGGGCGTTGAAGGTTCGGGCAATTCTTCCGAATACAACCTCCAGAATATCTATCCTTGCTGTAGTGCGTCTGAACGTTCAATCTCTCTCGCTCTTACAATGGCTAAAAAATTCGGTGCAAAGGTTGTCCGTGTCCACGGCGGTGGATTTGCAGGAACAGTTCAGGCATACGTTCCCGTGAAAGAAAAGAACGCTTTCATTGAAAAAATGGAAAACGTTTTCGGTAAGGGTTGCTGTTTTGATTTGTGCATCCGTCCTTGCGGATTCTTTGCGGTGAACGCATAATGAATAATTTGAGTTATAAAGAGCTTTTTGCTCTTATGATGGCAGAAACCTTTGATGACTTGGCTGCTGAAGCAAAAGCCGAGGGAGAAAAGTGGAAAAGCTCCATAAAGGAGCTGACAGAGCTTCTCTTGAAAACCTATCACAAGGAGAAAAATGCGTTCAAAGGCAGGATTTCAAAAACCAGACTTTACGAAGAAATAGACGATACTCTTGATGCTTATATGAAACGTGACCCTGCGGCAAAAAGCAAGTTGGAGGTTTTACTTCTCTACCCTGGCGTTCATGCGATTTTAGCCCATAGATTAGCCCATAAACTCCATAAAAAAGGGTATACATTTTCCGCTCGTGCCTTGTCACAACTTTCAAGATTTTTTACGGGTGTTGAGATTCACCCCGGTGCTACAATCGGCAAACGTTTCGTAATTGACCACGGAATGGGCGTTGTTATCGGTGAGACCGCAATAATAGGGGATGACGTTCTCGTTTATCAGGGCGTGACCCTTGGCGGTTCGGGTAAGGAAAAGAAAAAACGTCACCCAACGATTGGCGACGGTGTTCTCGTAGGTTGCGGAGCGAAGGTTTTAGGCTCGTTTTCCGTGGGAAGCGGTTCACGTGTTGCATCCAACGCAGTAGTGCTTAACGAAATCCCGGATGAAGCAACGGCTGTGGGTATTCCTGCAAAGGTTGTTCGCATCAAAGGCGAAAAACCCGAGGAAACCCTCGACCACGTTCATATCCCCGACCCTGTTTCCGCAGAGTTGGAGAAATTGAGAAAACGTATTGAAGCGTTGGAGAATACGCCAAGTCATTAGGCAGTAGTTAGGATTTTGTCGACGGTGATTGAAATGTCTGAATGTAAGAACAATAAGCATCAAATCAGAAACAGCACTGTGGATTTTCTTGTTTTCACCAAGGATGCAAAGGAAAACGGCGTTGAAGTTCGTGTGCAAAATAACGACGTATGGCTTACACAAAAAGCGATAGGTCAACTTTTTGACGTCGACAGAAGCGTTGTTGCAAAGCATTTGAAAAAAATTTTTGAAAGCGGTGAATTGTCTGAAAATTCAGTTTGTGCAAATTTTGCACAAACTGCCGATGATGGAAAAACGTATCAATATAAATTCTATTCTTTGTCCGCTACCGTTGCCGTTGGATATCGTATCAATTCAGCGAGGGCGGTTCAATTCAGAACGTGGGCAACGAAGATATTGGATACCTTTACAAAACAGGGCTACGTCCTTGATAAAAGCAGATTGATTAACGGGCAGATTTTTAATGAGGATTATTTTGAACATTTGATTTCGGAAATTCAGGAAATTCGTGCAAGCGAACGTCGCTTTTATCAAAAAATTACGGATATATATGCAACCGCTGTTGATTATACAGCGAACAGTCAGATTACAAAAGATTTTTTTGCTACTGTTCAAAATAAAATGCATTACGCTATTCACGGCAGTACTGCTGCAGAGGTCATCGTAGGACGGGCAGACCATACAAAAGAGCATATGGGTTTGACGAGTTGGCGAAATGCTCCCGATGGCAAAATAGTGAAAACTGATGTGTCCGTTGCTAAAAACTATTTGTATGTGGATGAAATCAAGGAATTGAACGAAATTGTTACAATGTATTTGGATTACGCCATAAGACAGGCGAGAAGACATATTCCTATGACTATGGCTGATTGGGCATCTAAATTGGATGCGTTTCTTCGGTTCAATGATGCGGATATTTTGCAAGATAAAGGAAAGGTTACAGCCGAAATAGCAAAATCGTTTGCTGAAAGCGAGTTCGAAAAATATCGTGTGCTTCAGGACCGTTTATATCAGAGCGACTTTGACCGCCTTGTAGGTGGCGTGGAAGATATTGAATAAATCAAAAATGCTTTTTCTCGCGTGGGAAAAAGCATTTTTTTGCCATAATGTTTTGCGAAGCAAAATACATCTCACACTGGAAACGTACATCACTTGTCGGAGACAAAAATCACACTGAAACAAAGCTTCCGTACATCACTGCAAAACGCAGTTTTGCTTGCTTCTTTCACCTTTTTTCGACATTGGAATAAAATAAAAGTGGAATACTAAAAAAAGGTGACTGACATGAACATGAAAATATTATTCCTTGCACTTTTGCCGTTTATCGGAACGGTTGCAGGGTCGTCAGGAGTTTTTTTCCTGAATAAAATAGGTTCTAAAACAGAGAAATTATTGTACGGTTTCGCTTCGGGGGTTATGATGGCGGCTTCCGTATGGTCTTTACTCATACCTGCGGAAGAGATGTCCAAAGACCCAAAATGGCTTCCGTGTTTTATTGGATTTATAGCAGGAGCAGGATTCCTAATGCTCCTTGATTATCTTGTACTTAAATACAGAAATACAAATAAAACTGCAATGCTGACCTTTGCGGTGACGTTGCACAATCTACCGGAGGGAATGGCTGTAGGCGTTGTTCTTGCGGGACTTCTTCAAGGGGCGGGAACGGTTTCCTTTTCCGATGCTTTCGCTCTTTCTCTCGGAATCGCAATACAGAACTTCCCTGAAGGAGCAATAATTTCCTTGCCCAAACGAAATGAAGGCAGGTTGAAAGCCTTCACTGCGGGAACGCTTTCGGGAGTAGTTGAGCCTATAGGCGCAGGACTTACTCTCTTGCTTGTTTCCCACGTTACTGCGTTTTTGCCCTATCTGTTAGCTTTCGCCGCAGGTGCTATGATATACGTAGTTGCGGAGGAACTTATCCCAGAGGCGCATGACGAGCTTGGAATGGGAACTATAGGTGCAACCTTGGGATTTTCCTTGATGATGCTTCTTGATATGGCGTTGGGGTGAAATAAGGCAAGAGGCAGGAGTAAAAATTTTCTTTCCTATTGCCTATCACGGCACAGGTGACGGTTCATTTAATTCGGAATTCGTAATTCGGAATTCGGAATTGAGGAAATTTTTCTCCCGATGGTCGAAACCGGAAGGCAAGAGGCAAGAGGCAGGAGGCAAGAGGGAAGGGAATTTTTCTCCCGTTGGTCGAAAAATATTTTATATAATTGCTTTTCGAACGCAGAGAGAAAAGCTACCTTTATTCCGCATTCCGCATTCCGCATTCCGCATTC
>JAZOCZ010000172.1:0-20629 GCA_045596755.1 Eubacteriales bacterium
AATGTAGTTTACAAGCTTGATGCGTAATTCGAGAATTCCTTTGTTCAGCCAGCGCCCGCTGTAGTTAAAATCCTTGTCATAAGCGGTGAACACCGCCCGAATGAAGGGAGAGTCATCATTATCCGATACAGGCAGAATCTCGGCACTGTCTATAATTTGATCGTCCCAAATACACAAATTCGTAAAGCCGACGAACCCGGTACAGCTTACACAGACGTTTTTCTGCAACGTATCGTTAAAAATCAAAAGCTTTGCGCAGTCATATTCGATTTCGATTTTATCGATATTGCTGTCCGCCCAATCTATATTTTCAAAATTCATTAGTCCCGCCTCACTTCTCTGATACGTTTTTTAACGTGTCATGGTTCATTATTTTTCATAATAAACAATGTTCATTTTATCGTTTATACGTTCCACAAATCCTGTTCTTTTATATCCTGATTTTTCGTATAAATGACAGTTTCCTTCTTCTTCGAGAATAGTGTCAAGTTTCCAATTATCACTTCCGTGAATTTTTTCAACTTCTTTAATCGCCGTTTATGCCAGACCTTTATTCCGAAAATTTTCCATAATAAATAAAGGTGCAATTCTTTTTTTGCTTCCGTCTTTTTTATCAACAACCCGAATAGCACCAATTATATTGCCTTCAAAGTGGATAAAATAGAAATACGTAAAAGCTTCTTGCAATTTAGCCATAATTCTTTCCCTTGGCTCGTTTCCTGGACTTGTTTCGTAATCTTCGTATTTTTCCAGCAGATGACGAAAAGCATCGATTTGCATATTCCATATTCTGTCGCAATCATTCACGGTTGCCCTTATTAACTTCATAGCGTTGCCTCATAATAAATTAACTACTCAAATTATATATAAAAGCTATGATTTTGTCAAGCAAAAAGCAAGAACAAATTGCACGTTCTTGCTTTTGGTTATATTTTCTTCAAGACCAAATTTTTAAAACTATCTCAATTCATTCAAAGCATTTGTGGGCGGCAGGCAAATTTGCCCACGGCATACATAATAAGTGGTTTTGTTGTTTTTGATTGGATAATTTATTGTGGGTGTTTTAAAAATAATAATTGAGTCATACGGTAATTTAAGCAATAAGGAAGTCTTGTCAATAACTTCTTTCGTGACTACTGTTATTTTCATAGGAGGTTTTTCAAACTCTAAAAGTGAAAATAAAAACATTGCGTGATTTGTAGGATATTGAGATGCGTTTTGAGATATAAAATCAAGTTGTTTTTGTGCTTGGGCTTTATATTTTTCTTCATCGTTAAGAAAAGATAATCGAACAAGATTGTAAGCCATCATGGAATTACCGCTCGGTACCGCACCGTCATAGGTTTCCTTGGGACGTAGAATCAACTCTTCATGATCTTTTCCATATAAATAAAATCCTCCCGTGTTGGCACTGAAATCTGATATAACTTTGTCGCACAGACTTTTGGCTTTATCTAAATAATTACTTTCCAATGTGGCACGATACAATGATAATTGGGCAAAAATATATGAAGAATAGTCATCAAGAAATCCTTTCGCGCCTCGTTTTTCCATATGGAAGCTGACATAGAGCGTATCACCGTCAAATAGATTTTCTTGAATAAACCTGTCTGCATTTTGAGCGGTGGAAAGATATATTTTCTTTCCGCTTATAAGATATAATTCGCACATGGCTACAATCATTAAACTGTTCCATGACGTTAATATTTTCTCATCACGATGAAGGGTGTAACGTTTTTTTCTGTAATCATAAATCAGTGGAAGAAAAGAATCGTATGATTTATCGGGAGAAACACTCTTTAATAAATTTGGAATATTCAATCCCTCGAAGTTTCCGTCTTCTGTAATATCAAAATGACGATTAAAACTTTCGCCTTTTTCATTACCGAGTAACTTTGTGATTTCGTCAGGGGAAAACAAATAATATTTTCCCTCTTTTCCTTCGCTGTCGGCATCCTGAGAACTGTAAAACGCTCCTTGGTTTGACGTCATCTCGCGAAGAATATAACTTGCTGTTTTTTCTGCAATGTCAATATATAAATCTTTTTTTGTTAAGGTGTATGCTTTACAATAGGCAAGAATAATAAGTGCATTGTCATACAGCATTTTTTCAAAATGGGGAACGAGAAATTTTTTGTCGGTGGAATATCGGCAAAATCCAAATCCAATGTGATCAAATATCCCACCAAGATACATTTGCGTAAGTGTATGCTCTGCCATGTTCAAGCATGACTTGTTTTTATACCGTTCGTAATAATGAAGTAAAAAAAGTAAATTGTGTGGGGTGGGGAATTTGGGTGCGCGTCCAAATCCTCCATACTTTTCATCAAAAATTTTTTCATATTGAGATACTGCCAAATGAGTTAAATCTGTTTCTGCAATGTTTGAAAAAACATTTGAGCTGTTCAGCTGCATAATAATTTCATCAGACCATTGTAGTAGAATATTACGATTAGAATGCCATTTTTCTTTAATGGCTACCAGTAATTCCCGAAATCCTATCATACCTCCACGTGATGTTTTCGGAAAATATGTTCCTGCGAAAAAAGGCTTTTGATCCCATGTCATAAATATGCTCGTAGGCCATCCGCCATTTCCTGTGAAAGCCTGACAAAAAGCCATATATACGCTGTCTATATCAGGACGTTCCTCTTTGTCAACTTTAATTGATATAAAATATTTGTTTAACAACATTGCAATTTCTTCATCTTCAAAACTTTCGTGAGCGAAAACGTGACACCAATGACACGCACTGTATCCGATGCTCAAAAAAATCGGTTTATCTTCTTTTAAAGCCTTTTCAAACGCTTCTTTTCCCCAAGGATACCAATCAACAGGATTATTTTTGTGTTGAAGTAAATAGGGACTTGTTTCATTTTTTAATCGATTACTCATATATACCTCCCATGCTTTTTTATCTTTGGCATAGTTTGTAAAATTTATACGGGTAATCGTAAAGTGCAAAGTAGAAAAACATTTTGATTAAGTGCGTTATAATTGGAAATAATAGTAAAAAACATAGGAGGTCAGATTTATTATGTTCAAGCATGAAAAAATGTTATTCCATCCTGTGGAGGTGGAAAAACCAAATCCTCAGTATGCAGTTTTGCTTCAGGAACAACTTGGGGGAGGCAACGGAGAATTAAAGGCTGCAATGCAGTATATGTCGCAAAGTTTCAGAATCAAAGACCCTGAAATCAAAGACCTTTTCCTTGATATTGCGGCAGAGGAGCTGGGGCACATGGAAATGGTTTCACAAACTATAAATATGCTCAACGGACATGATGTTGATGCGACGAAAGTAAATGCAGGCGAGGTGCAGACACATGTGATTCTTGGACTTAACCCTGGTCTTATAAACTCCTCAGGGTATTCGTGGACAGCGGATTATGTTACTGTGACAGGTGACCTTTGTGCAGACTTACTCTCAAATATTGCATCTGAACAAAGAGCTAAGGTTGTATATGAGTATCTTTATCGTCAGATCGATGATAAGAAAGTGAGAGAAACAATTGATTTCTTGCTTAACAGAGAAGAAGCTCATAATCAGATGTTCCGAGATGCTTTTAATAAAGTTCAACAGAGCGGTTCTAACCGTGATTTTGGAACAACCAAGGCAGCCAAAATGTATTTTTCCATGTCAGACCCAGGCCCTAATGCATTTGCAACAGGGGAGACCAACCCACCTTCGTTTAAATAAAATACTAAAAGTCAAGAGGCTCTCTGATGAAATTCAGAAAGCCTCTTGAGTGTTTCAAGATGTTTTGTTTTTAATTTATTAGTTTAATTTGTTTATCAAGAAGTACGGTCTCTTACCGATTTCAACCAAATTTGTAACATCGGAAATATCATATCCGCTATTTTCAAACTCACTCAAAAACTCTTGTTCCCTTAAATTCTTATTTATACTACCGTTAGTAGCAGTTATCTTCTTCTAATGATTATAACAATCCAACAAATTCATCTTCACTATATAAGCTGCTATATCAGCAATTTTCCTCATAATTAGTTCGGTAATATAAATATGTTATATGGCATCATATATATATCAAGAACTTTGCTGAAATAAGGGGTTTCCCAGCTTATCAAATAATACATTATCAGATAGCAAACAACGCAGGTTATTTTTGCAGTTTTGCAAGTTTCTTCGTCGAAAGCGTTATTCAAAAGCCAAGGTAAAGATATATAGCCGTATAATTCAAAATAAATAGGAAGCCTTCCCATATGTATACCTGAAGTAAAAGTGGCAACCAAATAAATACATGCAGAAACCAAAGACATATTTATACAAATATTTATATATTTAGGAGCGGTGATCTCTATCTTTTTTCTTGTTATAAGGGCAATAATTGCGGGGGCTGCTGCTATGGGAATTCTTAACCAGTTAGAACCGCCACTATTGTTTGTCAAAACTGATGCATCATAAATAGAATCACTTAATAGTATATCAATAATGTCTGTGAATTCCGCTACGAAGGTAATTGCAAGAATTGAACCGATTAGTATTAAAATCATTTTTTTGTTCCATGGTTTTCCGTGGACAAAAAAATATACAGGAATCACTACCAAAGCGGAAGTATGAAATAAAGAGGCGACCAGAACACCTATTGCAAATTTCCAAAATTTATTTTCCATAAGGTATTTGCTGAAGCAAAATATGATGCAAACAGCGAGAAATTGTTTTATGCCGTTAATCATCCATATATGTTTTTCTGATGCTAAAAATAGAAATATTGAAAAAGCAAAGCTACAGGAATATTTTCTGTACAAATATAAAATAGCAATACAGTCAAAAATTACAAGCGTTAGATTAAAATGAAAAAAATCAGTGGATATAAATGATTTAAATAAGACTTGAAGTCCGAAAAAACCTGGATATTTTTCAACATTTTTCATATATTCACCGATTTGTGAAGGTTCGGATGGAATGGATGCATAATCTTCTTGATATGTAACTAAATCGAACAATGAATCAACTTGTCCTATGAAAAATGCTATGTATGCCATTGTAATGAGAGAGAAGAACAGGTTTGATCTTTTCTCTATTCTTCCTTCAATTATACATATTGATTCGGCGTCTTTGCTTAGCAATCCGCAGAAAGCATTCCAAATCATCATACTAACGTATATAAACATATCTATGTCCTTTGTTTATGTTTATTTATAAGAATTTACATTAAAGTGCAGTATACAATAGGATATAAAACATTATATATAATATTTTATATATGGTTGGTAGATTTTGAAAAAATACTAAAAGTTAATACAAAAACATGAATGTTGATATTTGTAAATACAAAATCCGCCTCGTAAAAGACGGATTATTGTTTTGAGTGTCCAAATCAAAGTCCTATTCTGAAAATATTTCTTAAATATGAATAAATATCTGGGGAAATTATAAAAATATACATCCATATCCTTTGTTCTAACGGAAGATGAGATGAGTAAAGATTTATTTGCGCTTTGTCTATAAAATGTAAATAGTTAAGTGCTTTTTTCTTTAGTTCTTTTTTGTTTTTTATAGATTTTTCTCTACATATACGTTGATGACTGTACATTATTCGGGCAATTAGTACATTTTTCGCTTGATTGGTCAAACTAACTTCATTTTTTTGCTCAAAATATAAAATTCTTTCTTTGAATGCTTCTAAAGCATCAAGATTTTTTTCAGAAAATGCACTTTGAACAAAACTTTCTGTGTTTGTATAGTAGAAATAAAATTTATCTTCCGTAAATATTGTTTTTTTTGAGTTGTAAAAAATTTTATATGTTGTGAATTCATCTTCAACGAATTTTCCTACCGGAAAGCGAATATCACAGAAAAGTTTTGAACGAATTATTTTTCCCCAAGGTGTTATAAATGCAATGCTATGCTTAGAATCGTACAACATGCTAACACTTTCGATATTATTTAAAGTAATATATTGGTTTGAAATTTCTATAGGAGTGATAGATTTATTAGTTTTTGTATAAGAACAAACGGCTATATCAGCATCGTTCTTTTCTATTGCAGACATCATGAAAGAAAACATTTGGTCATGTATAAAATCGTCGCTGTCAATAAAGGTAACGTATTTTCCAACCATAATGTCTAACCCTATGTTTCTCGCCAATGCAACCCCACCGTTTTCTTTATGTATAACCTTAATTCTTTCATCTTTTTTTGCCCATTCATCACATATTTGAGGGCAATTATCGGGTGAGCCGTCATCAATCAGTATCAATTCATAATCTGTAAAAGTTTGATTTAAAATACTTTCTATACAACGAGATAGATATTTTTCAACTTTGTAAACAGGAACGATTACAGAAAGCTTACACATTTTTAAGAGCCTCCTTGATAGAATTGTAAACTATGGGGTAATAAATATGTTAAGTGCCAAACTGAAATAAGGGGTCTTCCAACTTATCAAATAATACATAATCAAATAGCAAATAACACAGGCTATTTTTACAGTTCTGCCTGTTTCTTTATCAAATGCGTTATCTAAAAGCCAAGGCAAAGATATATAGCTGTATAATTCGAAATAAATAGGGAGTCTTCCCATGTGTATGCCAGAAGTAAATGCGGCAATTAGATAAATACATGAAGAAATCAACGACATATTTATACAAACATTTATGTATTTTGGAGCTGTATCTATTATTTTCTTTCTAGTTACGAGTGCAATAATTGCAGGTACAGCCGCTATTGGAACCCTTAACCAATTTGAACCATTATTTGTTCCTAAAACAGATGTATTGTAGTTGGATTCACCTAACGCCCAGTCAATTATTTTAGCGAATTGTGGTACGAAAACAATGGCAAGAATCGTTCCGAAAAGTATAAGTAACATCTTTTTGTTCCATGGTCTTCCATGAACAAAAAAATATACAGGGATGACAACGAGGGCAGAAGTGTGAAAAAAAGAAGCAATCAAAACCCCTAATGCAAATCTCCAGAATTTCTTTTCCATCAGATATTTGCTAAAGCAAAGAATTATACAAACAGCGAGAAATTGTTTTACACCGTTTACCATCCATATGTGTTTTTCGGTGACTAAAAATAGGAATACAGAGAAAGCAAAGCTACATGAGTATTTTCTGTAAATATATAAAACAGCAAGACAGTCAAATATAACGAGAAAAAAATTAAAATGTAAAAACTCTGTAGATACGTAAGTTTTAAATAAAACCTGAAACACGTAAAAGCCAGGATATTTTTTTATAGATTTAATGTACTCCAAAAGTTCAGAAGGTTCTGAAGGGAGAATGTTATAATTGTTTTCATATTCATATAAATCAAATATTATTTGAACATTACCCATGAAAAATGCTATGTACGCAATAGTAATCAATGAAAAGAAGTAATTTGTTCTTTTTTCTTCTTTGCCTTCAATTATACATGTGGATTCGGACCCTTTGCTAACCAATCCGCAAATAGCAACCCAAATCATCATACTAACGTATATAAACATATCTATATCCTTTGTTTTATTTATTTGGAAGAATAAAAATTAAATAAAAAATCAACCGTAGTATTGATATTGTAATCAGAAATTGAAACACAAGGTTTTCTTTTTGAATCTAAAATTTTTTTTGCCCACAATTTTGCAGGAATATCGATGGATAAAAACTTGCAGTTGTCGGTAAAATTAACACTTTTCGGATGCCCGTCGCTCAAGACGCATGGCAAAGAATTGACTTGAGCTTCTGCCACGGCAGAACCAAATCCTTCAAAAACAGAAGGAGAAACGTAAACGTCGGATGCACATAGAAAGTATTCAACGTTTGAAGTTGAATCAACAATTAAAACATGATCTTGTAAATTCTGTGATGTGATTTTTTTTTCAAAGACTCTTTTCAGTTTTCCGCTGCCAACGCAAATTAAAAATGCGTTTTCATTAGATTTCAAAAGCTCTTTTAAAATATCAATCAGAAAAATATGATTTTTTTCCTTTGAAAATCTTCCAACGTTTATAATTACAAACTTGTTTTCAATTTTCAAATCTGTTCTTGCTTTTTCTCTCGTTTCCCTTAAAAAAGTAAATCTTTTAATATCTAATCCGTTTTTTACGACTACAAAGTCACTATCTTCCCCGAAAAGCCATTTTCCTGCTTCATCACTGCAAGCAAAACGGTCTGTTGCAATTTTAGCCAATTTGCTTTTCAAAAATTTTTTGCAAATGCATTCAAAGAAACCATATTTAGGAAAAGCTGTGTGAGAATGAGAAATTCTTGTAGGAATACCGCATTGTTTTGCACATTCGAGAACAACACCGCTTAATGTGTTGACATGGCTGTGAACTATAGAATATTGTGGATTGTTTTTGAAAAATTTCTTTAAATTTTTTTTAAATCCTGAATATCCTGACTCCTTTATGGAAGGAATTTTATGTATAACACCGCCGAGGGAACGAATCTCGCTTTCCAATACGCCTTCGTCTTCCCGTATAACGAGAAAATCAAATACTATTTTTTCTCTGGCAATGTTTTTGAAAACATTTAAAATCAGATTTTCTATTCCACCGTAATTTAAAACGGAGGTAACGTGAAGTATTCTTTTAGGGAGCATAAGTATCCCTCCGTATGAAAAATCACTTTAAGTTATTAACTATGAATTTGAATTTTCCGCTTTTCTCTTTAGGTATGTTGTCTACGTGATGAAAAATAAAATTCATGTCATAGCCCATCTTGAATGAAAGTTCTTTTTGTAAAATCATATCTTGTGATTTGTCGTAATCCTCGTCAACTTCAAGATAAATATGAATTGTTCCGAGTTCGTTTTGTACAAACTGTGTGGCTTTGACATCTGTGCTTAAAAGCTCAACGCTTGAGCCTAAATGAATTGACGTAAATTTACCATTACTTTTCGAAAGAAGATAATCCATCGTTCTTCCTTCGAGTCTCGCAACGGTTTTCATAGCACATCCGCAAGGACAAATAAAACCATCGGGAGAGGGTGATGCTTTGTCACCTATTTTGTAACGAATGAGAGGGGTGCCGTAGGTGAAAAAACTTGTTATCAGCATTTCTCCGTCTTCGTCAATTTCTATTACTCCTGTGTCTTCACCAATGTGAAGGCTTCCACATTCACATTCCCAAATAAACGTAGCACCTTCTGAGGAGGAATATTGATCGTATATTTTGCATTTGAACGCTTTTTCAATTTCAGTTCTGTGTGTGGGATAAAGTGTTTCAGAGGTGGTAAATATAGCAATGGGAATAAAATCCAAAACTATATTATTTGAGTTTATAAACCTTGCAATATCATATATGGACGAAGGATATCCGTCTATGGAATGTGGCTTGAATGAATTGAGGTTTTCAACGTAATACTTAATATTTTCACCTTTACAACGATGGGTCGAGTATATACGTTGATTCATCGCCTTGTTATCACGCCAAAAAACTTTTTTATTCTGATCTGGCGGAACAATGTTTGAACGGTTAAAAGATGCTCGTTTCATCTTGCGGTGTATAAATCCGTGCCTTGATTTGAATGCGTCCAAATAAGCAAGCCTTGTCTGAAAATCTTCGATTTTGTTTCTGAATCGTAGTGAAGTGCCCGTTGTTCCTCCTGTTTTGCTTAAATGACAGCCTTTTTCTGGAATTGTATACACATCATCCAAATTCTTCCTTAACGTTTCTTTGTCTAAAACGGGCAGCATTTTTATATCTTTAACGTTTTTTATTTCCGATACGTCGATATCCTTGTAAAACTCTTTGTAAAAAGGAGAATAAGAAACAGCGTAATGAAATAAATTCAAAAAACGTTCGTTCTTAATTTTTTGAATTGCTTCTTTATTGGAATAATCGAAATTTTTGAAAAACTCAAGATTTTTCCGATATTCTGACCCGAATCGAATTTTCGCTCTTCTCATTCCTTCTAAAGTTGTGAGAACGTTCTGAATAAAAATAGGGGAGTTTTCGTATATATCCATTCTGTTCAAAACAAAAACTCCTTTTCTGATTCGTACATATTCTCTCACGATACTATTTTAACATTCAATATATGTTTTGTCAAGTAAAATTAAAAATTAACTATCTATATGATCGTTGTATCATTTGTTTGTTGGTATCATAATAGTCACGAAAATATTATTTGATGAGATAGAGCGTGTTTTTGCCTGCAAAGTATTCAAAAATATTTTTGCGAGCTTTACTCGTAAATAATGTTCTTTTTAAAACACTACTTTTTGATTCTGTCTGCAATTATATCTCCGCACTTACGGCAACCGACGAGAGTCATTCCATTACTCATTATATCGGCCGTTCTGTATCCAAAATCGAGAAATTCCGATACGGCTTTTTCTATTGATTGTGCTTCATTTTCCATATCAAAACTAAATCTCAACATCATAGCCACAGAAAGTATTGTCCCTATGGGGTTTGCCACGTCCTTCCCAGCTATATCTGGAGCTGAACCATGAATTGGTTCGTAAAGTCCACATTTTGTTGCTCCAAGACTTGAAGAAGGAATCATACCTATTGAACCAGTTATCATAGATGCTTCATCGGAAAGTATATCGCCGAACATATTTTCCGTTACTATAACGTCAAACTGCGAAGGGTCTTTCACAATCTGCATTGCGCAATTATCCACAAGCATATCGGAAAGTTCAACGTCGGTATATTCTTTCGCGAGTCTATGCATAACTTTTTTCCAAAGACGGCTCGAATCGAGAACGTTACTTTTTTCAACTGAACAAAGTTTTTTATTGCGTTTTCTTGCGGTTTCAAAACCTATTCTTCCGATACGATCAATTTCTGATTCGCTATATTTCAAAACGTCGATAGCTGTATCATTTTCAGTTTTATGTTCGCCAAAATATATTCCGCCTATAAGTTCTCTAACAATAATAAAATCGATACCTTTATCAACGATGGTTTTTTTCAAAGGAGATGCATCACTCAGTTGTTTCCATATTTTTGCAGGTCGGTTATTTGAATAAACGCCCATACCTGCTCTGAGACGGAGAAGACCTTTCTCCGGTCTAAGGCTTGCGGGAACGTCATTCCATTTACTCCCTCCCACAGCACCAAGCAACACGCTATCCGAGTTCACACATTTTTCAAGCATTTCATCAGGCAGAGGATTCCCCCATTTATCAATGGCACATCCCCCCATATCAACGTCAGTAAACTGAAACGTATGTTCGTAAAGTTCCGAAATTTTATTCAGAACTTTTAATGCTTGTTCTATTATTTCAGGTCCTATTCCGTCACCACGGATAACAGCAATATTTTTATTCATCAGATTCGCCTTCTTTCAAAGCCTTAAGCAGACCGCCGTTCTTGATAATATTCTGGATAAACGGTGGGAATGGCTGAGCTACGTAAGATTTATTTGTTGTAACGTTAGTAATGACACCCGTATCAAAATCAACCTCTACAACGTCTGTTTCCTTTATTTCCTCTGCCGCTTCTTCACATTCAAGAATGGGAAGTCCTATATTTATAGCATTACGGTAAAAAATTCTTGCGAAGCTTTTTGCAATAACGCAGCCGACACCGCAGGTTTTAATAACAAGTGGAGCGTGTTCTCTTGACGAACCGCATCCGAAATTCCAACCTGCAACTATAACGTCGCCTTTTTCTACTTTTTTAACAAAATCACTGTCTATATCCTCCATACAATGCAAGGAAAGTTCCTTGGCGTTGGGAGTGTTCAAGTATCTTGCAGGGATTATAACGTCTGTATCTACGTTATCCTGGTATTTAAATGCCTTTCCTTTCGTGTTCATACTATGCTCTCCTTATATTCGGTTATATAACCCGTCAAAGCACTTGCGGCGGCGGTATGTGGAGATGCGAGATATACTTCGCTGTCAACGTGTCCCATACGTCCCACAAAGTTTCGATTTGTAGTTGCAACACAACGTTCACCTGCGGCAAGGATTCCCATATATCCGCCAAGGCAAGGTCCGCAAGTTGGAGTTGACACAACAGCTCCTGCATCAATAAAAGCGGTATACCAGCCGTTCATTACGCATTCTCTTAAAGTCTGCATTGTTGCAGGAATTATTATACAGCGTACACCGTCTGCAATTTTTTTGCCTTTCAGAATATTGTATGCTGTTTCCATATCCTCGATTCTGCCGTTGGTGCAAGACCCTATCACAACCTGATCGATTTTGATATGCGACAATTCGGACGCAGGATGAGTATTTTCAGGGAGATGAGGACAAGCCACCGTAGGAACTATATCCGAAAGATTTATATCGATTATCCTCTCGTATTCCGCATCTTCATCGGCTTTATATACAACACTTTCCCTCTCACTTCTGCCTTTTAAATATTCAAGGGTCACGTTATCAACGGGGAAAATTCCGTTTTTCGCTCCTGCTTCAACTGCCATATTACATATGCAGAATCGATCATCCATAGAAAGAGTTTCCACACCGTCACCGGAAAATTCTATGCTTTTATACAAAGCGCCGTCAACACCTATTATACCTATAATGGTCAGAATAACGTCTTTTCCGCTGCAATTAGGAGGTAATTCTCCCGAAAGATTGAATTTTATTGCGGAAGGAACTTTGAACCACGCTTTTCCCGTTGCCATTCCTGCCGCCATATCAGTAGAGCCTACGCCTGTTGAGAACGCCCCCAACGCCCCGTAGGTACAAGTATGGCTATCCGCACCGATTATGCAATCCCCAGCAGTTACAACCCCTTGTTCGGGAAGTAGTGCATGCTCTATACCCATTTTCCCCACGTCATAAAAATGGCTTATTTTATGTGAATACGAAAATTCACGGCAGGTTTTCGACTGTTCCGCCGCTTTTATATCCTTGTTTGGAACGAAATGATCGAGGACTATTGCAACTCTGTCTTTATCAAAAATTTTGTCAAATCCCGCTTTTTTAAACTCGTTTATAGCAACGGGAGTTGTTATGTCATTTCCAAGGACAATATCAAGTTTTGCATCGATAAGCTGTCCTGCAACCACTTTTTCAAGCCCCGAATGAGCCGCAAGGATTTTTTGAGTCATGGTCATTCCCATATTCATTTTCCCTCCGTCATATTATGAAATGCGCTGAGTAGTGCTTTCGTACTTGCGGTAATAACGTCAGTATCCGTTCCCGCACCCCAGAACATAACGCCGTCTTTGTTTTCAAGTCCGATATAAGAAGCGGCGACGGAGTGTGATCCTTGACCCTGCATACTATGCTGTGTAAACACTTGCAACGTATATTCAATACCCGTATAGGCTTTAAGTGCGTTATTAACAGCACTCAAATGACCGTTGCCCTCGGCTTTCATAGTTGTTTCCTTGCCGTCCTTACTGAACGTTATATCAATTTTAACCGTTTCATGCTCACGCATAAAGTCAAAATCCGTAACGGTAATATGAGTTTGAAGATTCAAGTAATTCTTTGCGAAAACACTCATAACCTCATCAGGCTTCAATTCCTTATGATTACGGTCAGATATATCCTTGCAAAGATAACTGAAATGCTCGCGCATTTTGGGAGGAAGGTTATAACCAAAGGTTTGTTCAAGAAGATAACCGATACCGCCCTTGCCTGATTGAGAATTAACACGGATAACGTCCGCATCGTAGGTTCTTCCAATATCCGCAGGATCAATAGGTATATACGGAACGTTCCACTTATGAAGGTTGTTTTTTTCTCGGTATTTGAGGCTTTTTGCGATAGCATCCTGATGGCTACCCGAAAAGGCGGCAAAGACCAACGCCCCCGCATAAGGTGCTCTTTCATAAACTCTCATTCTTGTGCATTTTTCATACTTTTCAACGATGTAATTCATGTTTGAAAAATCAAGTTTTGGGTCAACACCATGGGAATACATATTCAAAGCCAAAGTTATGATATCAACGTTTCCTGTTCTTTCACCGTTACCGAACAAAGTTCCTTCAACGCGTTGCGCTCCTGCAAGCAAGGCAAGTTCCGTATCGGAAACGCCCGTTCCTCTGTCATTATGAGGATGCAAAGACAAAGTGACAAACTCGCGGTATTTAAGGTTTTCACTCATAAATTCCACTTGAGAAGCGTACACGTGAGGCAAACTCATTTCAACAGTTACGGGAAGATTTATTATAACGTTGTTGCTTTCGTTTGGTTCAAGAACGTCCAAAACTGCGTTACACACTTCCAAGGCGAATTCGGGTTCTGCACCCGTAAAGGATTCAGGAGAATACTCAAAGCGGAAATTTCCTTCATACTCTGCCGCCAAGGTTTTAACGAGCCTTGCACCCTCTATTGCCATTTCCTTTATTTCTTCCTTCGTCTTTTTAAAAACCTGCTCGCGTTGTGCAACACTGACAGAATTGTAAAAATGAATAATGGCATTAGGTGCACCTTTGCAGGCATCAAAGGTTTTTCTTATAATATGCTCACGGCATTGGGTAAGCACCTGAACGGCAACGTCATCCGGAATCATTTTTTTATCTATAATCGTTCGCAAAAACTCATATTCCGTTTCACTTGCCGCAGGAAATCCTACCTCGATTTCCTTGAAGCCAACTTCCAACAACACCTTGAAGTATTCAAGCTTTTCTTCAAGGCTCATAGGAATAACAAGGCTTTGGTTTCCGTCTCTCATATCAACACTGCACCACACGGGCGGGGTCTCGATACGTTCTTTTTTAACCCATTTAGTATATTCGTTTCCAACTGGGAAATATCCCACGCTATATTTACTCGAATCCATCATTTTTTGCTCCTTCTGTATAATTGTGAAAACCCGTCCCAAAGCCTTTGCTTTGAGACGGGTGTATACATTAAATTATGCACTCGCGGTACCACTCAAATTGCGGATAAATAATCCGCCGCCTCTTCGAAGTCAAACAACCTCTATGCACTAACGCAGCATTCACGTGTCACCCTACAGAATTTTCAGGCTTCCGGCTCGGAAGTGAGAGGACAGCGTCATACATACCGATTCGCACCAATCATCGGCTCTCTGAAAATGTATTCTGACATTGACCATTCTTCGTCATCGCTTTTATTTATTCACTTTATTGCATTTTACCACCTGATTAGTATATTGTCAATAGATTTTTAAAAAAGTGTTGCGCGAAATTGTAAATTGTGCTATTATTGTTTAATATGGTATAGTGACATCCACATGAAACAATGTTATACTACCTTTGGAGGTGGGAATTATGATGTATTCTGATAAGCTTATCAAAATAACGAACAAACTTTGCGAAAGCGAGGATATGTATTCTCTTGTTTTGCTGTCGGCAAAATCTTTAACGATCATATTAAGCGGATACCGTTGTTTCTTGGATGGAAAATATATAGTCTGTCTTAATTGTGAAGATAAATTATCTGTTCACAGCGGACATTATGAGGCAGAGAATCTTAGTTTTCGTCCGTATTTCTATAATGTGAATCTTAATCATCACATTATCGGAACTGACTTCTACACAGAAGCGAGAGAAAGATATGGATATCCGGATTTCAGGTTGTTTCGAATGAGAGACAACGATTATTTTGGTATTGTTCCAATTTCCGAGGAGGAATATAATACCGCATCTCTTTATTTTGATCAGGCAAAGCGTAATATTGCAGACCACTTTGGTGACGGTATGTGGTCTTGCAGAACAAGGGCGGACGTAATATCAATATTACGTATTGCCGAAGGCGCATATTTAGGAAAGAAAAGCGGACTTGAAAACGAAATAGTAAGATATATTTACGATAATATTGATAAAGAAATAAACCTTGATATTTTATGTTCGCGCTTTAATACAAACAGAACATCTCTATCTAGGCTAATAAAAGAAAAAACAGGTATGTCGCCAATAAAATTTATTTTGGAAACACGCCTTACACAAAGCTGTCCCGTTTTACTTTTTACAGAAATTCCCGTTAATGAAATATCAGAAATGCATGGTTTTTCTGATGCAAACTATTATATTCGCTCTTTCAAAAAGCGTTTTGGAAAAACTCCTATGCAGTATCGCAATGACGGAGTGAATGAACGAAAACATGATAAGGAAATATTCAAAATTCATAGCGAAAAGCCTGAAATGACCGCAAAGGAGTTTTGTGACTATTACAAAAAAGGTCTCGGCAGAGCTATTATCAAGCTCAAACAGCAAGAGGATAAGACACCCTTTAAAAGTGCTTTTTTTGAATGTATGTTTGAGAAAAATTATCGAGTCTTGGATTTTTACGAAAAGGAAATTATTGATATTTTCGATGACAAAACGTTCAAGGCAGAAATTATAGAAAAGCTTCTCCGGATAGTGAAAGAAGAATTTAAAATAACGCAAATTCCTCTTTTGATTCTTATGGGAAAACGAAACGAGGTTGAAGAAATAGTAGAAGGCTATTACAAAACCTCATACGAGGAGCTTCTTGAATATACGAAAAAAGCGTGGGATGGGGAAAAATATCCACCATGTTCTCATGTATTTATGAGTGCATGTATAATTTTGGGAAGATATCTTAAGGCAGGGGATAAACGAATTAAAGAGATTCTTTTTGATATTGCAGATTTATTCGAATATGCAGAATTTCCCGTTATTCCCACGTATCAGAATCCATTGTTTCAGATTTTGGATGGAGTTGGAAGAAAACATTTCATTATGATTCTCGATGAGGTTGTGAGGGAGCATAAACACGGTGCAGAAATTGACATAAGAAATGAAATGGTAGAAATCCATGATGGTGAAAAACCTGAAGATTTTTTGTTCCCCAAGGCAGATGAAAATTTCGACCTTGCCGATGCGATTCTTGCGAATCACATGTGGAATTTTGATATACTGAATTTATGGTTTGAACATAAAGATAAAGATAAGGAATCCGTTATGCGAATAGCACGTGCCGCCATAGAAGAAACTGACGTTAAAAGAAAAAAATATCTGCTTTCCTTTTTCAATGTGTCCCATCATCCGAATTCGATACCCGAGGAATTCCCACTTGACGTAACACCTCTCGTCCAGTGGGTGGAAAAGGAAAATTATGATGTGAGTGAAGAACCTTCGGGAATAACGCCATACGTTCTGGATATATTGCAATACAAACGTCAGGACAGTGCACGTGAAGTTGGCTTGAAGATGTTTTATGATGAAAGGTTTTCCGAGGGTAAGGGGCGTTATCATGCTATTGAAATACGCTTTGGCGTAAATTACAAGCCTGAAGAAGACAAGGAAGATTTTATAGCTCTTTTCCATTCTCCCAATGGAACTGACAGAAATGGCGCAGTGTTGGTTTTGGAAAAAGATATACGACTTGGAGTCGATGGGCTGCCTTTGGAGATGATTCCACACGCTTTCGAAATCATTTCTCATTATCAGCACAGACATGATTTTTGTGAGCTGTTGCTGGAAAAAGGGCTCTTCCCCGAAGAATTAAAAGAAGAATTTCTTTTTGACTGCGACAAAAATATAAGAGAATTGTTTTTAAAAACACCAAAGCCTAAAAAGAAAAGGGTCAGCTTTGCCGTAGGAGCGCCTAAAACGAAAAATTAAAGTGTCTTTGGGAGTTGAAATAAATCCAACAACGAGAAAGGGAAAGACTATGACTAAAAAAGATTTTAAAAGATATATGATGCAAGGACTTGGACGTTGCAATATTGTTCTCCAAGAATCAGAAAAAATTGAAAAATACAAAGACGTCGTTCTTTGGGGATGTTTACATAATCTGTCCTTTGATGCTCAATGCGAAGGGACAAGAGCAGATTACGTTTATAGGCTGACAAAATATTTTAGCGACGAGGAATATTTTTTAAATCCACTTATTGAAGCTTATGAAAAATATAAATTAAAAGACCAATGGGAATTTCATCATCTGACATGGCTTTTGCGATGCTTTGCAGCAGATGGAAATAAACGCGCCTTTGATGCTTTGCGAAAAAAATATAAATTTTTTCATTCCCGTCTTATAAATAAACGTTCTTTCAGAGGGTACGATTTTGAACGCGATTATTTTGAAGCGATTTGTTTTTCGCTCAAAGCCTTGGGCGGAATTGATGAAATGCTTGAAATTGCTTGCGATATGGGTGAGTTGTTTGAAAAGAATCCCCATTATTCAGGGAGCAGCTTTGATTGGTTTTGTTCTCAAATGAGTGATGATTTGGGCAAAAGGAAGCTAAACTCAATATTAAAGCTTGAAGCTAAAAAAACAAAATATATGAAAGTCTTTTATGAGGAATATACGAAAGCATTATTAGTGCTTGAAAGCTTTACCAAACCACTGATAGAGCCGCTTAGTGCCTTTGATATAAAAAAAGAGATAGACGAAAAGGGAACATTACCACTAAGCGAAAAAGTCAGATTCAAACGCCTCTCAGAAGATACGGAAAAAGAAAAGTTAGCAAAAATAATTATAGATGAACCAAACGAGGACAAAAAATTTGAAATGCTTTCAGTTTTCGCTTTTTCGAAACCGCCGTTTTCATATATTCCGCATAATATTATTGTAGAATATACAAATTCAACAAACGAAGAATTGAAAAACATGGCTCTTGATATTTTAACAGAATGTCAAAGCGAAGAAGCGAGGGAATATTCACTTGAACTTTTCAGAAAAGGAGAGCATATAGTTCACGCAATTAAAATTCTTCTTTTAAATTATACAGATGCTGATAAAGAATTTTTACTTTCTCATCTGAAAAATATAAAGATTGATTATGCTAACGAAACGTATTGGCACAATATCGTCTCGCAAATCCTTGATATGAATGATATGGGCGTAAAATTACCAAAAGAATTTTTTCTTTATATTTATAACACAACACTTTGCTCTTTCTGTCGTGAATATGCCATAAGAGCATTAGCAAAGCGCAGAGCTTTGACGAAGGATATTATAGAAGAATGCCGCTTTGACAGCAACGATGAAATAAGGGTATATATAAACAGGTATTATCCTAAAAAGACATAGTACTATGGAATATTTCAGAATAACAAAATACAATCACGAAAAATTCGGAACAAGTGAATATATGAATGATTGGACTTCTGTTTCAGATGTGGGCAAGACATTTGGTGGCAAAGTATTAACACCCGATGTTTACATAGAAACCGAAAATAAGTATATTTATCTTTTATGCGAATTCATGAAAGAAAACAGCGTTTCAGCTTTTAATATTTGTGGTCTGGAGAAATGCGACATCGAAGAAAACCTCAACAGAATCAACTCTCGTGATGTTCACATTCCCGAAGGGACAAAAGAGCTTATTTCTTCAATTTCAAAAACCCAAAAAATTGAAGGTGTAGAAAATATAAGCATTTTAGCACGGCTGATACTCAGAGAAGTATTATGGTGTAAGCTTGAACACCCCCATATGTTCGTTCATTTTGGATATGATTATTATATGTACGTTGGATGCAATAAAAAAATAGGTGAAAACAGATATATAGAGGGAATGTATATAGAACCATTCAGGTCGCCATATCTTGATTATTAAGTTGTGGTATTATAAAAAAAGGAGAAAGACAATGACAATTAATCTTAACTGTGCAAATGGGCATATCCCCATTGATACGCAAGAGGATTTCAGCCGTTTTCTTGACGAAACAAACGGAATGCACGATGCATATTTGTTATCGTCCGAATATCACACCCACGTTCGTGCTAATCACGATATAATCGTGTCATCCACGGAAGGGGAAAGTCTGGTGCTTCGCTATCAGGTTACGTCAATGTCAGACCTTGCCATTGTTGAGCTGACCTTTCTTGGCGTTTCAAAGTGGACTATTCCGAATGAAGAATTGTTTGGACTTTCTGTCCACTTCAATTCCCGCTTTGTCACCGTTCTCGACGGGTCTGTTACTTTAATTGCCGAAGATAGTGTCCCCAACAACATAACTCACGTTACGGCAAGAAAAATGTATTGGCGCATTACCTCTCGCCCAGGACTTAATCTTCAGCGAGGAGGCACTAAAGATGCTTTTTGGTATGTGATACCTGATTTATGGTTGCCTATGGACAAGAATTTAGAAGACTATACGAAAATTGTGGAGGAGTTAGCAGCGACAGTACCAAATGCGAAGTTGTATCATACGGGAAGCCCACAACTTCTTCACTGCGCTGATGCAGCTTTTATCACCGATCACATTCACTCTTTTCGCTCCGAAAAAACGGTTTTTGCCGAAGAAGGCAAAGCGTTTTGTTGGTATAAGTTAAGCGATTGCGAGGCGTTAAAAACTGCGGTATCAAGGTTAGATCATGGAACACTTCTTAGTGGAAATATGATAGCTATTTGTGATGATAAAGGTGTTGTATTTACCGTTGAGCTGATTGAGAGAGGCTATTTTAATATGGTCATCTGTTCACACCGTGGAAAGCTCGAACAATTTAGCTTTTGCGGTGGCAAATATCATATTGAACCATATAGCGGTGGCGGAATGGATGAGTTATCATAAAATACTTTGCGACATTTTTGGCATGTAAATTCTAATTATGCTTATCCACATATAAACTATTTCAGATTGGTAGGGAAAAAATGAATTTTGAATATAAAAAAATACCCGAAGAAAAAGCCTATAAACTTCGCAATAAATTTATTGATACATTTGTAGATACAACAAAAGATTTGTATATTAAGTGTATAAAGGATTTACGAGCAAATGATATTGTAAATGCAGAAGGGTTTGTAGTATCCTATTTGTGGAGTTGCTTGAAGAAAAGCATTGCTTATAAAGTTGACTTTTATGATGCTATGCGTT
>JAZOCZ010000173.1:0-8628 GCA_045596755.1 Eubacteriales bacterium
CAGCGAAGACAGGGGTTTGATGAAGTAAATACAAATGAATATGGCCTGTTAGTCAAGCGGCTAAGACGTCGCCCTCTCACGGCGAAGGCAGGGGTTCGATTCCCCTACGGGTCACCAAAAACTGTTTTGTTTGCCGAAGGCAAACGGAACAGTTTTTTATTTACAGACAAAGTAAAGGAGGGGAATCGAACGGGTCGGTAGTGAATGACAGTCCGGGGGACTGTATCGGGGTCCTCGCAAAACGAAGTTTTGTGGGGTGATTTCGAGCCGACCCTGACCGAGACATCGGGGTCCCCGCAAAACAGAGTTTGGCGGGGGATAATCCAAGGCGAGAGCGATTCCCCTACGGGTCACCAAAAACTGTTTTGTTTGCCGAAGGTAAACGGAACGGTTTTTATTTTTAAATAAAGCAAAGAGGGGAATACGCAACTTTGTTGTGGTCGGGATTTTTTAATTATTGACCGATTATTTTTATATATTCACTGCTGCTTGAAATATATTCATCGGTGGTATACGTTTTTGGGGAAAAATATCTAACAGTTTCATTGTAGCATGGTTTTTGTGCTTTGTAAAGATGATTTAGATATATTTATTATTTGAGTGAATGAGAAAAATATTTTGCGTGTTTGGAGTTCTTGAAAATTAAAATGCATAATGGCTGACGAAAATACTTCGTCAGCCTCATGTGGTTATAAAGTTACATCTTTTGCAAATAGTCTTTCATGAAAGAAGAATAATCCTCACACATTTTTGTTGCGGTTTCTTTATTTTCGTGGGAAGCGAGGATGTATATTTTGATTTTGGGTTCTGTGCCTGAAGGTCTTACGATAACGGAAGTTCCGTCGGTGAGGGTGAATTTAAGCATATCTGCTACGGGCAGTGTGGTATCGTCGGCTTTTTCGCCTGTTTTGATGTTAGTAGATATTCTTGATTTGTAGTCCATAAGAGATACGGCAGGAATGGAACAAATAGACTTTGGCGGGTCGTTTCTGAGACTTTGCATGATTTCTCTCATTTTGCTCATAGGGTCAATTCCGCCAATTGAAACGCTTACGGTTTTCTCCTTGTAGAAACCATGCTTTTTATACAAACTTTGAAGAACGTCCCAAAGAGTGAGTCCCTTTGCCTTGAAGAAGGAAGCCATTTCAGCAATAAGCATTGTAGCACCTACTGCGTCTTTATCTCTTGAATAAGCACCCGAAAGGAATCCGAAACTTTCTTCGTAACCGAATATAAACGTATGTTCACCTGATGATAAAAACTCCTTGATTTTTTCACCAATGTACTTGAATCCTGTAAGAACGCACATAGGTTCAACGCCTTGCGATTTGCAAATTGCGTCGAAAAGTGGGCTTGAAACAACTGAACGGATGGCAGCAGAATTCTTCTCCAGCGTTCCTGCTTCAATTTTGCCTTTGATAATATAGTCAACTAACAACGCACCTATCTGGTTTCCTGTTAAGGTTATGTATTCTCCGTTTGCGGATTTGATAGTAACGCCCGTTCTATCTGCATCGGGATCGGTTGCGACGATAAGTTCGCATTTTCCTCCTGTTTCTTTGTCGAGTTTTTTTGCTTCGTTGAAACATTCGGGATTTTCGGGGTTGGGAGAAGCAACCGTCGGGAAATTACCATCGGGAATTCTCTGACTTTCAACAACTTTAAGGTTGTTTATACCGCAAAGTTTCAAAAGTTCTGGTACTAACTTTGTTCCTGTGCCGTGAACAGGGGTGTAAATCATGTTGAGGGAATCTCCGAAGTTTTGTGTAGCTTCGGGTGAAATTCTGCATTTCATGATTTCAGATAAAAATCTTTCGTCAGTTTCGCTTCCGATTATCTTAATAATGCCTTTTTCAACACCTTCTTCAAAGTTAATTCTATGAACGTCTTCAAAGATATCAAGTTTTGCTGCCTTTTCACTTACGGTTGTAGCATGAGCGGGGGGGAGTTGTGCTCCGTCTTCCCAATAAACCTTGTATCCGTTGTATTCTTTCGTATTATGGGAAGCGGTTATGTTGATTCCTGAAATGCAACCGTATTCAAGAATTGCAAATGAAAGTTCAGGTGTAGGACGCAAAGCATCAAAGAAATATACCTTTATTCCCGAATATGCCAAAACTTCAGCGGCAATTTTTGCAAAAAGTTCCGAATTGTTTCTGCTGTCATAAGCAATAGCAACGCCTCTTTCTTCGGCGTTTTGTTCTTTTATTAAAAGTGCGAGAGCCTCTGTGGTTTGCGCAACGGTATATACGTTCATTCCTGAAATGCCTTCACGCATAACGCTTCTGAGCCCCGCTGTACCAAATTCCATAGGAGACGCGAATCTGATCGCGATTTCTTCATCGTTCCCTTTGATTTTAAGCAAAGCGCTTTTGGTTTCTTCATCGAGATATGGGGAAGAAATCCATTTTTCGTATTGTGACAATGCATTTTTCATGTTTTTTCTCCTGAGTTTTAAATTTATAAATGCTGATATTAAAAAAACCCGAATTGCTTAAATAAAGCATATTCGGGTCGCAAATTTTCTAACAAAATTATACAATAAATTATCCAATTATTGCAATATTGCCTTGAACCGTTTTTTCAAGATACAATTCATTCGTTTAATGATGTGCAAAAATGCAATTTGCGTACATGTATTGAAAAACAAGGTGCGTTGACTAATTAGTCTTCCCACCAACCGTCTGGGGTACTATAATCGTTTTCGCCTCCTTGGCCAGTTTCGAAACTACCACGAGTGATATCGTTTTCAAACATGAATTTAACTATAGTAAGGGTGGGTTTTTGGTATGATTTTTTTGATTCCGATGTGTTTTTTTCTGTCAACAATTCATTAGCCTTACGCATATGACCGCACTCCTCCAATCTATAATAATACGCAACTGTATGAAGAAAAACTGATTCTTATTTTCTTGAAATCTCAATATATCCCTTCATACTTAATTAGCGTTTCTATTCTAACAAAAAAAAATCTGTTTGTCAATAGGTTTTTTAAAAAAATTTTTATATATTCATATGATTGTTGAATGAAAATTTTTTATTATATGGTCAAAATGCACAAAATGGATATTTTTCGGGATAAAAAAGGTGATTCGACGGGATTTGAACAGAAAAAGAATACAAAGAAAATATAAATTCTTGAGAGAAAAATCAAAAATATTGTATAAAAACGTTGATTTGGTGAAAATGCGAACACTATATGTAGTGGTTGTCGTATTTCTACGACAATTTGTTTTATATTTAATCAACACATTTTTTCGTCAATTTTGTTTTCCACCTGCTTTATTGCCTTTTTCGCTTTCCTTTTCATAAGATAACAGAAATCAGCATTTTCTTCAAACAGACATAATGCCACGGAAGCGGATACAAAGGCTATTATCGCTCCGAGAGCGCTTGAAGTAAATAATATACATTTTTTTGTAGATTTCATTTGTTTTTCTCCTTTTTGGATTTATAAATAATTTTCCCTTGTGAGAAATAAGTATGCTTTATTTGATTTTGAAAAATATTGAAATAATTCAAAAAACAAAAAGGGATGCAAATTTTTATTCACATCCCAAAATTTTATTTGATTTTTTTCCAAGTGCCCGTATACTTCGATGAAATATCCTTTGCGGTCTGAACTTCGTCTTTGATAAGATAAGAAGCATCATCTACTGTCCAGTTATTCCCATCTTGAAAGACAGCTTTTGAAAGAGTGCATTTTGCAAAAGCATTTCTTCCTATTGTGGTAACGTCTTTCGGAATCAATATTTCTGTCAGCGATGAGCAACCGAGAAACGCGTTCTCATCGATTGTTGTCATTGATGAAGGCAAAATCACTTCATTTAATAACGAACAGCCTTCAAAGGCGAAAGCACCGATTTCGGTTACGCCTTCGGGGATAACTATTTTTTCAAGAGAGGTACAGTCGCAAAATGCTTCATCGGGAATATGGGTTATTCCTACAGGCAACGTCAATGACGTAAGCCCCGAATTTACGGCTTTTTTGTAGTCTCCCGCTAAAACGTTTTGAAAAGCTTCAAAAAGAGATGAATCTTTTTTGTTTGTCAAAACCAAAAGCTCTATTGCTTTTTCGTAATTGCCATCGTTTGCTAAAGATAACGCATAAAGATCCGCGTTGTTTTCTAATACTATCGTGCTTTCTCCAAGCTCCTTTAATGCATGGTAGGCTTCAACGTATTTCCTGTCATAGAAAAGGTTTATCGCTTTTTCTCGCTTCTTTTCACGGCTGGATTTAAAGAAAGTTATAGTAAAAACAGATGAAAATACTAGAACAAAAGCGAGGATAAAGGCAAAAATTTTTTTATTCTTTTTCTTTTTTTGCGTTTTGGTTCTTAAACTTGAAGCAAGAAGCTCTTGTTCTTTTTCCGCATTTTTCTGCCAGGGGCTCTTCCGATTTTTAATTTCGTCAGCTTTTCTCTTTTCTTCTTCTAAAGCTTTTGCCTTTTCTTCCGCGATTTTTTTTGCTTCAAATTCTTTTGCTTTCTTTTCGTTCCTTTTGTTTATAAGAATAAGACAATGGTCCAAAGCAACACTCAGATCCTTGCCCCCGTAAAGGATGGCTTTTTTATAATTTTCACTTGCATCAAAGGGTTCTTCAAGTGTTTCCAAATCCGAAAGCTTGGAAAGTCCCTTTTCTATAAGAAGCAATCCTGCATAAGCCTGACCGTTTTTTGAGTCCTTTTTCAGAACTTCTTCAAATAATTGCTTTGATTTTTCGGTGTTACCATTTTCCAATTCCTCAAAGCCTTGTTTTAATTTTGATATAATTTCAGTAATCATGCCTTGTCCTTGAATAAATTTTGGATTTCGTTATTCTCCCTGCGCTTCGTGGATACAAGTCCCTTTATAATCTGTTCGTCTTTCCACGTACGTTTTCAAATTTTCGAAAATAAGATTTTTAAGACGTTTATCGTTGCCGTCAGATACAAAAGAATTATGCGGAGATACGGAAACGTTTGAAAGCGTCCATAGAGGAGAGCTTTCAGAAAGAGGTTCTGTTTCGAAAACGTCCAAAGCGGCATATATTTTTCCTTCTTTCAGGACATCTATGAATGCTTCTTCGTCGATGAGTCCGCCGCGAGCCATATTGATAAGAAGGCTCCCTTCCTTGAGAACAGAGAGGGCTTCTTTGTCAAAAAGACCTTTGGTTTCGCTTGTAAGCGGTAAAGTGAGAATAACGACGTCCGCATCCTTCAAGGCTTCTTTAAGCTGTGAAACATTAAAATATTCTGAAACGTAAGGGGACTCCACGGGGAATACGTCAACGGCGATAACTTTGCATCCGAATGCAGAAAAACGTTTTCCGCATTCTGCACCGATGCTTCCAAAACCTACGATGCAAACGTTTTTCTCGTTAAGCTCCGTAAGCGTTCTGCTTTTTTCCCATTTTTTGTTTTTTTGATTCTCCTCAAAAAAGCACGTTTGCTTCACATGGTCAAGAGCTTTGCACATTGCCCATTCTGCCATGGGAATACTGTAAACTCCTCTTGCTGTTTGCAAGGAGATTCCCTTGCGTACAACCTTTTCCATGGGAACTCTGTCAGTTCCTGCACTTGTGAGCTGGATATATTTAAGGGATGAAAATTTGTCTATATCGTTATTTACAAAAAGAGAATTGCATATAACGGCTTCGTAAATGCTAACGTCTATATCAGTTTCAAATCTTTCGTCCTGCAAAAACGTAACGTTTCCTGCGATGGATTCAAGAATTTTCATTTCTTCGTTTGTAAGCTTTAATGCACCTGTTACGAGAATATCCATGATTTATACCTCTATCTTTCCTGCGAAAAATTCTTTAACAGCTAATTGGGCAATTCTTGCAGTTGCATCAATTCCAGGTTCGCTGTTCAGGAGTAAATCGTAGTTTTTGTAATCTCCCCATTTCATATGGGTGTTGAACTGATAGTAATCCGCTCTTGCTCTGTCTTTACGTGTTATATAACGTTCAAGATTCTTCTCTTCACAGCCATAATGGTCACGGACACGATTCATTCTATGCTCGAAAGGTGCATAAACAAAGATGTTGAAGCAGTTTTCGAAATCCTTTAATATATAGTCTGCGCATCTTCCTACGATGACACAGCTTTCCGTCTTTGCTAAATCTCTGATAATATTCGATTGGGCGATATAAACCATATCGGATATAGGCAAGGTTTGCACCGACATTTGTAAGGAATATAAAAAGCTGCTTGTTTTTTTCTGCTCATGCATCTTGATAATATCTTCGGAAAGCCCGCTTTTTTTAGCGGCAAGGGTAATCATTTCTTTGTCATAACATGGGATTCCAAGAAGCTCAGCAAGCTTTCTTGCGACCATGTGTCCCCCTGAACCATGTTCTCTGCCCACAGTGATAACGTAATTGTTCATAATGTACCTCCCGAAATTACTTCTTTTGAATTTGTTGCTCACAAGGATTTCTGCTATTATATCGTGAGTAAAAACGCTTGCTTGCAAGGGTGTTTTTACGACCCGATTCAATGACGCAGGCGCACAAAGTGCGCAAGGGTGAAACCCAAAGACTTGCGAAGCAAGGATTTCTGCTATTATATTACGAGTAAAAATACTTGCTCGCAAGGATTTCTGCGTACATTATAACATCAAAGAAGCTAAAATTCAAGAGCTTTTTTGAAAGGGGTTAAGAGTTTCCGAAAAGAGAAATTATAATGGATTGTGCAAGACAGTCAAGCCCCTCTTTGTTTAAGGCTGAAACGTATATTTTTTCAAGGCTTTCGTGACAAATCATAGCTTCTTTGATATAGCTTTGTGCTTCCTTAAGAATAAGAGCTTTTGTTTTTTTGAGGAACTTCGTTTTCTCTTTGTTTCTGCTGGAAAGGTCTGTAATCTCAAAACGTTTTGAGGATATTTTTTCTCCATCACTGTAGTATGCAGAGGATACGTAAAATCTTTTTGACTCCGGAAAATAAATTGCACCCGTTTGGGTTATTTCCAAAGGATCGGGAGAGCATACGGCGCAAAGCTTATATTCTGTTGCCAACAGCTTTAAAGTTCCTAAAATAAAGGATGAGAAGCGTTCCCCGATGGAAAAAATATTAACATCTGAATCTGTAGGACAGAGAGATGAAACACCGTTTTTGCCGAAGGCAAGGAAAACTTTTTGCAAGACTTCCCCCTCTTTTTTGAATTTTTGCTCTTTCAGAATAACGTTTCTGCAAAATCTGAAGCCTTTTGCTTTATCGTAACAGCCTTCTGTCAAATCTCTTTCTATCCCACTGAGAACTGATGCTGTGTAAAGTAAAGATTGTGCCTGTCGGAATAAGACCTTTTTTTCATCAGACAACTTTATTATTTCGTCAGAACTTCTTTCTATTTCTTTTTCTGATATAAAATCTCCTGTGTTTATTATGGTGTCAATAGCTTTTGGGTATGACGCTTCCATAACGTGAGGGGCGGTACCGTCAACTATGGCAAAAGAGCGTGCGGGAATGACAACGCCGTCAAGGGAATTCGGGTCAGAGGAACAGTATATTCGTTCTACGTTTTCTCCCGCCGCTTCCGCTGCTGAGGCTATTTTTTTCATTAGCGTGGATTTTCCCGATCCCGCTGTTCCTTTTATTATATAAATTTTTTTCATTCCGTCTATGGCGGAGGGTAGGAAATTCGTAAATCCTCCCCCGCTTAAAGTTCCTGCAAAATATTTAGCTACGTGAGGTCTTGTTTCCATAAGACAGTTCTCCTTGTGATAATTTTCTGTTTTTTATCAAAAAGTTTAAAATATATAAAAAAACTGTTGATTTTTGGGTGTTGATTTTTGCGCAAAGATTAGATATAATAACAAGATAGGATATCTATGGTTTATTTTATGCAAAATACATCAAAGACGTCCGAAAAATTGAATCAAAAAAATAAAAAATTTTCAGGAGACAGTATTTATGAAACTTCTTGTTATGGCGGCAGGTAAAGGCAAACGTCTCAACAGCGAGGTAACAGGCATTCCAAAGGCTATGCGTAAGGCTTGCGGTAAACCTTTGCTTCATTACATTTTGAAAAACACAGAATTCATCAAAGACGAAGACAAGGTGCTTATTGTCGGATTTATGAAGGACGTCATTCTTGATGCTTATCCTGAACTTGCTTATGCTTATCAGGCTGAGCAAAAGGGTACGGGTCATGCCGTTATGTGTGCCGCAGATGCTTTTGCTGACTATGACGGAGACATTATGGTAGTGAATGGTGATATGCCTCTTGTAAAGAGAGAAACTCTTGAAAAGTTGGCAGAATATCACGTTGCAAACAAAAACGATTGCACAATTCTCACTTGTACTCAAAAAGAGGGCGAGATAATGCCTTACGGCAGAATAATAAGGGACGAAAAGGGCAATTTCGTATGCGTAACCGAACAGAAGGATGCAACGGAAGAAGAACGCCTTATCAGAGAACTTAATGTTGGAATGTACGTTTTCGACAGCAAAAAACTTTTCGAAGCATTGAAAAACGTTTCTGCCAGCAGAGCCACAGGCGAATATTATATAACCGACGTTCCTCATATCATGAAGAAGATGAACCTTAAAGTTGATGCGTTCAGCTATGGTGATATTGATGAATTCATCGGTGTTAACACAGAAGAAGATTTGAAAAACGTTGAAAGATTGTTGGGAGAATAAA
>JAZOCZ010000174.1:0-5723 GCA_045596755.1 Eubacteriales bacterium
GACCCACGGCAGAGGAAGAAAAAGCATTATTGCCGATGCTTTCGAAGCACTTCTGGCGGCATTATATCTGGATGGCGGTATGGAAACGGTGAAAGGATTTCTTCTTCCATTTATTATTGAAGCAACGGAGCAGACGATAAAAACCGGTAATGGAGACTATAAATCAACTCTCCAGAGAATAGTTCAACAAACCCCGGAAGAAATTCTTGAATACAGACAAATATCCGAATCAGGTCCTCCCCATGACAGAAGATTTACTTTTCAGGTATATCTCAACAGCAATCTCTTAGGTGAAGGAAGCGGAAGGTCAAAACGAGCGGCTGAACAGGAAGCAGCCAAAGAAGCGTTAAAACTTTTAGGCGAAGACGTATAAATATTAAAGTGACGGTGTAAAACATGGTATTTTTATCTTTGGAAATGCAAGGATTCAAATCCTTTCCCGACAAAACAAAAATAACCTTTGACAAAGGTGTAACCGCCATTATTGGTCCAAACGGTAGCGGAAAGTCAAATATTTCTGATGCGATACGTTGGGTTTTGGGAGAAATGTCCGTAAAAAGTCTGCGTGGCTCTAAAATGGAGGATGTTCTTTTCAGCGGTACGCCTACCCGCTCTCAAGCTAACTCTGCTCACGTTACGATAAATTTTCTCACAGAAGAAAATGAAGAACTGAGCGTTACAAGACGTTATTACAGAACGGGCGAAAGCGAATATTACCTCAATCAGAAGCAGGTTCGTCTTAAAGACGTTTACGAGCGCTTTTATGATACGGGTATCGGCAGAGAGGGGTATTCGGTTATTGGGCAGGGAAAAATTTCTGAAATTCTTTCCCAAAAAGGCGATGAACGCAGAAGCGTTTTTGAAGAAGCAGCGGGAATCTCCAAATACAGATACAAAAAAATAGAATCCGAAAGAAAACTTGAAGCGACGGAAAATAATCTGGTCAGAATCAACGATATTATGACCGAGATTTCTTCACGCCTTGCTCCGCTTGAAAAAGAAGCGGAAAATGCTAAAAAATTTCTCGCTTTGTCAGAGGAAAAGAAAAACCTTGAAATTACACTGTGGCTTGACAGAATTGACAAATTAAAAGTTGACATCGAAAATCTTCGAAAAGTTTACGATGAAGAAAGCAACGAACTTACGAAAACCGAAGAACAATGCACTCAAATTGAAGCAGAGATTGATGAAATTCTGCATCAAGGGTACGAATCCGCAAGATTGGTTGCCGAAGCACGTCAAAGGTCCTATAATATAGGCTACGAAATTAAAGATACTAAAAACGAAATAGAACTTATAAAGAATAACTGTTCTCATGCAACGGATAGAATTTCATCCTTGGATGAGGAAATCAAACGTATCAAAGGACAACTCGATGAAGCGGAAGAAGGAAAAAAACGTCTTTGTGAGGAACTTGAACAAGCAAAAACCCGCATAAAGGAAAAGTCCGCAAAATTCAAGGAAGCAGCGGAGAAGGCAGACGGTGAAAAACAAGAAGTCTGGAAACTAAGAGAAGGAATATTAAAAACAAATCAAAATATCAACGAACAAAATCAAAAACTTTCTGAATATCTCGTTGCTAAAACAAAACTTTTATCAAACCTTGAAAATATATCGAAAAACAGTACAGAAGCACAAGAAAGGCTTAATGCTTCTGAGGAAAGGTATAATAAACTTTTAAGTGTTGCAAACAAAGCATCAAAAGAAGCAGAAGCATTGAGAAGCAAATACGATTTTGCTTCAAGAGAACTTGCTTCAAGCAAACTTAAAATTGACAAAGCGAAAGAAAACATAACCGCTAAAGAACGAGAAATATCCAAAATTGACGTTGAAATAGATACGCTTACGGAAAAGAAAGAGTATCTTGAAAGGATGGAACGTCTGCTTGAAGGATATTCAGGCTCTGTAAAAGCTATTTTGCAAGCACCAAAGGAAGAACTTAACGTTAAAACCCATGGTATTGTTTCGTCCGTTATTTCCGTTGATGAAAAATACGTTGTTGCCATTGAAACCGCTCTTGCCGCATCGGCACAGTTTATTATAGTTGACAACGAAAGTGATGCAAAAAAATGCATAAATTATCTTAAACGAAATAAGGGTGGCAGAGCAACCTTCCTTCCCCTTTCTATAATCGAAGGTCAGAGTTGTAACACGAAGGAGATTGAAAATCTTGAAGGTTACGTTGGCGTTGCATCAGACCTTTGCGTTTATGATAATAAATACGGTTGCGTAGTCAAAGACCTTCTCGGCAAAACGGTTATTGCGGAAGATATTGACAAAGCATCGGAAATTGCAAAGAAGTCGGGTTACAAAATCAAAATAGTTACTCTTGACGGTCAGGTTATCCATCCAGGCGGAAGTTATACAGGTGGGTCATCAGCAAAAAAAGCAGGTGTACTCACAAGAGCCATGGATATAGAAAAACTGGAAAAAGAAATAAAAACAAAATGCTCCCAAAGAGATTCCGAAGAAGCAAATCTTGCACAACTTAATTTAAAACTCAAAGAAGAAGAATCAAAAAACTGCAAAAACATAAAAAGTCAGGAAGAAATTTCTGAAGAATACAGAAAGGCTCTTGAAATCAAAAGTTCAGAATTAACCCGTGCTGAAGAAGAAAAGAGCAGACTTTCCGATATAAAAGGACAACTTGAAGGTCATAATAAGGCAACAGAGGAAATAAAACAGTTTTTAGATGAAGCAGAAAAAGAATGCGAAGTTGTTGAAAAATCAATAGAAGAATTAAAAGATCTGCTTTCCGATCAAAACGAAAAACTTGCTATTAAGGAAAAGGACGAAGGCTTGTCCTCGGATAACGCATCAAAACTCAATGCTGCTTTAATCGAAGAAACAGCTTCTGCAAATGCACTTATTGAGAAACTTTCCGAATCAGAACAAAGTTGTCTCAATCTTTCTTCTAATATTTCAGAAAAACAAAGAGAAAAAGAAACTGCTCTATCAATGCTCGAAGGGTCTGACAAGCATATAGACGAACTCAAAGAAAAGATAGAGCAACTTAAAGTTAAAAAAGAGGAAGAAGAAAATTTAGCCAAAGAAATTTCCGACAAGCAAACCGAAAACGAACACAAGATCGGTGAACTTCGTGAGAAATTGAAATCTGTGTCTTCGGGAAAAGACGTGCTTATTAAAAACGTTACACGTCATGAAAATCGTCTGACTGCCATTACAGAGGAATATGACGGGATAATCAGTTCTCTTTGGGATGAATATGAATTAACCTATTCCACAGCAGAACCTTACAGAATCAACACGGACGATATGAAAAAGCCTTCCGCAAGACTTTCATATCTCAAAGGTGCTATAAAGAGCCTTGGCGTTATAAACGTCAATGCCGTTGAAGAATACAGAACCACAAAGGAACGTTATGATTTTCTTTCAGAGCAAGTTAATGACCTTAATAAAACGAGGAAAAGTCTTGACGATGCAATTGCAAAACTTGAAGAAAGCATGACGGAAACGTTCCTTGCTTGTTTCGTTAAAATAAACGAAGCGTTCGGAACTGTTTTCTCCGAACTTTTCGGCGGCGGTACGGCGGCTTGTGTTCTTCAAGACCCTGAACATCCGTTGGAATCGGGAATTGATATTACAATTCGTCCTCCTGGAAAAAGCGTAAAGAGTATCTCATTGCTTTCGGGTGGTGAACAGAGTTTTGCGGCTATGGCGCTTTATCTCTCACTCCAAGCCATCAATCCTGCTCCATTCTGTATTTTTGACGAAATTGAATCTGCTCTTGACGAAATAAACGTTGTCAAATTTGCAGAATACATTAAACGTCACAGCACTTCAACCCAGTACATAGTTATTACTCACCGCAGAGGAACTATGGAAAGGGCTGATACGGTATACGGAATTCTTATGCCGCAAAAGGGCATTTCCGACTATATCAAACTTAACCTTAACACAGCAAAACAGGATGCAAAAAAATACGGCATCAAGAGCGAATAAAAATTATATCAGGAGTTAGTTATGTCTTTTTTTGATAAATTAAAAGCGGGTCTTTCAAAAACAAAAGCCGCTATAACAGAAAAAATAAACTACGTTTTTTCATCCTACGATAAGATTGACGAGGATTTTTACGAGGAATTGGAAGATGCACTCATCACCTCTGATATCGGCGCGGAAACTACGGAATTTATTATCGACACATTAAGAGCATCTCTCAAAGAAAAGAAGATAAAAGAGGTTTCAGAAGGAAAAGCGGAACTTCTTTCCATAATGAAGAACCTTTTGGGAGAGCCCTCCCCTCTTTGCCTTGAAACGAAACCTTCTGTTATTCTCGTTATTGGTGTAAACGGTGCGGGTAAAACAACTTCCATTGGAAAAATTGCAGCTCATCTCAAGAGTGAAGGGAAAAACGTTTTACTTGCCGCGGCTGATACGTTCCGTGCCGCCGCAATAGACCAGCTTGACGTTTGGTCACAGCGAGCAGGAGTACCTATAATCAAACAGAACGAAGGTGCTGACCCTGCTTCTGTTGTGTACGATTCTATTGCCGCCGCAAAAAGACAAGGTTCTGACGTGCTTATAGTCGATACCGCAGGCAGACTTCACAACAAGAAAAATTTACTTGACGAACTTTCCAAAATAAACAGAGTTATAGAGCGTGAACTTCCCGGCTGTTCAAAAGAAACCCTTTTGGTTCTTGACGGAGTTACAGGTCAAAACGGTCTTGTTCAGGCAAAGGAGTTTGGAAAAGCCGCAGAAATTACAGGTCTTGTTATGACAAAATTTGACGGGACGGCAAAAGGTGGAATTGTGTTTGCCGTTAAGAGAGAGCTCGGAATTCCCGTTAAATATATCGGAGTTGGTGAAGGAATTGACGATTTAAGGCCCTTTGTTCCCGAAGATTTCGTTGAGGCAATTTTTGAATCCAAAGAAAAGTAATACAGGAGATTTTATGGAAATCGTTCTTGCTACCAATAATGCTCATAAAGTGGAAGAGATGACCCGAATTTTAAAAGGTATTTACCCCGATGTAAATATCAAAACTTTGAAGGAAATTGGATTTTTCGACGATATTGTTGAAGATGCGGGTACACTTTCGGGTAATGCTCTTATAAAGGCTAAAACCGTTTCCGAAAAATACGGAGTTTTTACAGTTTCCGACGATACAGGTCTTGAAGTTGATGCATTGGGTGAAAAACCTGGAGTTTATACTGCAAGATATGCAGGAGAAAACTGTACAAAAGACGATAATATAAATAAAATGCTCCATGAGTTAAATGGAATTCCATTTGACAAACGAGGCGCGAGGTTTGTATGCGTTATTTGCGGTCATTTTCCCGACGGAAAAGTTATATACGGTAACGGTTTTTGTGAAGGATATATAGCCGAGGAACGTGATGGAAGTGATAGTTTCGGTTACGATTGTATTTTCCACAGCAAAGAATTGAACAAAACCTTCGGTATCGCTTCTGCTGACGAAAAAGATTCCGTCAGCCATAGAGCAAGGGCACTTTTAGACTTTACGGAGAAATTGAAAAATGAATTCTGATTCAACATTGCTTGAGGGATATACCTCAATTAGTGCATGTCTTAAAGCGAACAGCAGAGAAATATATAAAATACTGATTGACGAAAAATTGCCGTCCAAAAAGCCAAGAGCATTACGTCCTCTTAAAACGAAAGCGGAAAAAATGGGTATTCCAATAGAATATGTAAACTCGGAATCGCTTGAAGAAATGGCAACGGGCAAAACCCATGGC
>JAZOCZ010000175.1:0-2059 GCA_045596755.1 Eubacteriales bacterium
CATAATCTGTAACGCGATAATTACATACAAAATTTATGCGGAGAGAAACTTTGTCTGCCGTCAGAATCTCTTGTCCCGTAATATCCATTTGTCTCAAGCGTGTATCCACATAATCCACGTCAATAACAACAGACGTTTTCCAGAAATAGTATGTACCTGCATCAAGAATTCGTTCCAGCTTTCTATTAAAAAACAACCTTGCTTTCTCAAATTCTGAAACTTCAATTTTAATATAATTTTCTTTAGGAATTTTAGAAAAAATGTATTCAGGGACAGACTTATCAACTATTGGAGTTGAAATATCTATGATTTTAAATTTATGCTCATCCACAACAGACCAAAAAGCATATTTTCCGCTATGAAGCACAGATGAAAACTTGCCGTTTACATAATGGTGTGCAAGCTCCTCATCCCCTACTTCTACCACGGTTACGTTCTCAGAAACTCTTTTGTCTGCAAGCAACGTTTCAATAGAACACTTGTTGCAAATAATAGGATGTTCCAAGCATGAAAGTTCGATTTCCTTATCTCCAAACAGGTAATATTTTCCCGCATCAAGCATTTTTATATACTTCCCGTTTTTGAAAAGAAAGCCTTTTTGTTTTTCATTGATAATAATTTTTCTCATTATATGTAATCCTCCTTAAAGGTATTAAAGTCAACGTCGTCATTCATGCAAAAGAAGCGGCTGAAAGCTTAAGTATTTCCTTCACGTTGCGGGAATTTCTTCTGACAACGTTTGGGATAACACGGTATCCGTTTTCAGGCATGGCTTAATTTTGCATTGCTCCGAGAAAAGCTCTGAGCTTTTCCCTTTGCCGAATGACAACGCATCTTTGAATAAAACGTTCTCGCACAAGAAAGCAAAGCTTTCACGTACCGTTTTTGCGTCCCGAAGGACAAATCCAATCCACTGGCGATACGCATAGCATTTTTTGCTATAAGCGCACGGCGGGATTCGAACCCGCGAAAGGAGAGCTTGACAGGCTCAAAGGGCAAGGGGTCTTCCAGCATACACTTTGGAACATCCTCGTGCACAGCGGTGTAGAATAGCATCAAACACTCGAATGAAGCAACCTTGCTTTCATATTTTACCAATCATTACACCAATTTTCACGGAAAAAAAGCTGCGAACTCTTATTTGAGTCCGCAGTTTTTCTGTTTTTCAAGTTTTTCTATTATTAAATATCTGAAAGAGTCAGGTTCCAAAACCTGCACCAATGGTCCAAAGGAAATGATTCTTATAACCATTTCAGATTCGTCATCATAGGAATATTTTATTTTTACAAGATAATTATTTTTGTCCATCCTCTCGGCTTGTTTTTCAAAATGAGCAAAATGGAGCATAAAACGTTCCATTGCGTTTCTTTGGTTATTTATCTTAACGGTTATTGTATTTTGTTTAACCGCTTTTTCTCTGCCAAAGGACTGTCTTTCCCCCATATAATGAGAACACGATCTTATTTTAGCAAGATTTACAATTGAAACGTAGCGACATCCCGCTGTTATAACTCTGAACTTATCATCCTTTTCAGAGTATTCCAATCGGACAGGACGGCACCTTACAAACATTGTATTCCCCTTACGGTTAGTCATTTCAAATTTGATCTGCGTACCTTTTCGAATTGCTTCCAAAATCACTCTGAACTGTCTTATGTATTCTTCATCCTCAAAAGGATCTCCGTCAGAGTATTTGTCATATACATGATAGTCATCGGGAGTAAAAAGAGGCTCAATATCGTTCAATTCGGGAAATTCTACGCCAAACAGCTTTATACGCGGATCAAGTGAAATTGCTTTCAACCATTGTTTTTGCAAAACAGTGAGAGGCATTTCAGGTTTACGTTCAAGAGAGGTGGTCATATCAGGATGAACAAGCTGCCATTTTCCGCTTTTAAGAGAAGGCATAATTGTCAAAACGCTCTCTCCAAAGGCATGATGGGTTATTATTTTTTGCAAAGCTTTTTCACAGCGTTCACCATCAATAATTCGTGAGATAATTGCGGCAACGGTATTGTAATATGCAGAGTATAGCTCGCTGAATATCACTCGTTCTCCC
>JAZOCZ010000176.1:0-1834 GCA_045596755.1 Eubacteriales bacterium
TGTTGAAAAGAGCATAAATGCGGAAGAAATAGCATTCGGTGACATAGTGATTATAAGAAAAGGTGACATTGCTCCTGCTGATATAAGGCTTATAGAATCAAATTATCTGACCTCGGATGAATCTTCTCTGACAGGTGAATCGATAGAGGCGGAGAAAAATGCCGATTACGTCTGCAAAACAGACGAGCATATTTCCGATATGGCAAATATGCTCTGGTCAGGATGTCCCATTCTTTCAGGAAACGGAAAAGGCGTTGCAGTTTCGACGGGAATACATAGCAGAGTTGGGTCAATAGCACATTCCCTTTCCAAAGCGGAAAAGGAAAAAACACCGTTGCAAAAAAAGTTAGCCTCTGTTTCAACGGTGTTGGGAAACGGAGCTTTGATAATATGTGCTTTGATTTTCCTTTTTTCTCTTTATAAAAAAATGCCTGCGGCGGAAATGTTCCTTACGTCAGTAAGTCTTGCAGTTGCGGCTATTCCCGAAGGATTGCCAGCTATTGTTACCGTTGTTTTAAGCCTTGGTATGCAGAGAATGGCAAAAAGAAAGGCGGTTGTTAAAACCCTTCCTGCCGTTGAAACATTAGGATGCGCGGAAATTATTTGTTCAGATAAGACGGGAACCATTACAAAGAATAAAATGGAAGTTATGGAAGAATGGGGAAACGTTAATAAAATCCATCAGATTTCCCTTCTTTGCAATGATTTTTCCTCTCCCACAGAAAACGCGTTAAAAGAAAGAGCAGATAAAGCGGGAAACAATTATTCGGAATATGAAAGAATAGAAACGATTCCCTTTGATTCTTCAAAAAAATATATGGCAACCGTTCATAAATGTAAAAACGGATATTTTGTTTCGGTTAAAGGAGCAATAGAGGCGATTGAACCTTTCTGTTCGTCGATGCATGAAGGTTATCAGGAAAAAAGTCTGGAAATGGCTTCAAAGGCTTTGAGAGTTATGGCGTTCGCTTATTTTGAGGTGATGGAAAAACCCGATTTGAAGAAGATCTTTAAAGACAAAAAGAAGATTTTCACTTTCGCAGGATTTTCGGGAATGAAAGATCCGCTCAAAGAAGGTGTGAAAAAAGCGGTTGAAAAGTGCAAAAGTGCGGGTATAAAGACGGTTATGATAACGGGAGATCATCCCGAAACCGCAAAAGCTATTGCGGCGGAAGCAGGATTTTCTTCCCCGCAAGTTATAACTGAAAAGGAAATGAAAACGTTAAGCCATGCTGAAAGACGTGAAATCATTCTTTCTCACAACGTTTTTGCTCGTGTTACCCCTGAATTCAAGGTTGAAGTGGTAGAAACCTACCAAAAAGAAGGGTTCACCGTTGCTATGACGGGTGACGGTGTAAATGATGCTCCTGCTTTGAAATGCAGTGATATAGGGTGTGCCATGGGGATAAGCGGAACGGAAGTTGCAAAGGAAGCATCGGATATTGTTCTGACGGACGATAATTTTGTCACCATAGTTGACGCCGTTGAGCAGGGGAGAGGAATTTATGAAAATATAAGGCGAAGCGTTCACTTTCTTCTTTCGTGCAATATCGGTGAAATTCTTTTGATTCTTTGCGCTATTCTTGCATCTATGCCTTCTCCGTTGGCGGCAATACAACTTTTGTGGGTCAATCTTGTGACTGACTCCTTGCCCGCTATTGCGTTGGGAGCAGAAAAAGTTCCGAAAGATATTATGAAAAGAAAACCAGTGAAACAAAAAGACGGCATATTTTCAGGCGGAATGGGCTTTGAAATAGTTTTAGGCGGTATCATAATAGGAATTCTTTCGCTGTCCGCATATATTATTGGTACGAAGATGGGGGGGCATTTCGCG
>JAZOCZ010000177.1:0-15047 GCA_045596755.1 Eubacteriales bacterium
CCGAAAGTGTATTTATAAACGGCTTAAACTCGCGTTTATAGCAATTTAGAACATATTTTCAAACAACAGTTCGTCCCCTGAATTTGCTATTCTTTTGTGAATTTTATGAGTTGAAATCTGACAGAGAACCGTCCCCTGTCAGATAGAGAACCGTCCCCTGTCAGATTTGGATGCTTTGCATCTTGGTAGAAAGTAAGAACGTTCAAATCTTCGAGAAATTGCAGTTCCGCTGGAATATTTGATATAGCATTTTTTCCAATAATGGTGAACACTATTTTATCTGTTTTTTCAAAAATTCCATATATTTTATAACTTCCATTTAAGGTTAAACTGAAACAGTTATCGAATTCTTTTGTGAGTTTGTATTTTTCACTATTACGTTCGATGATTGCATAATTATTTAGCTCGTCATAGGTTATTAATTGAAAATCCGCCTCTTCGCACTTCCATTTTTGATAGTGAGATTTATCAATTCCTTTTTTCTTTGTTAATGTAAAATCTTTGGAAAAATCAAAATGATCTGAATCGGTTTTTACATTGCTACACGTGATTATTTCGTTTTCATATTCGTATGTAGTTTCAACTACTGTATGTTCGCAGTATTTCCAAATGATTTCTTGCGAATCTTCCTGATGTGAACAATATAAATACATGTAGTTGTAAAGAAATTTTCCCTTAATGGTAAACGTTTTTTCTTTTGTGGAAATTTCACCCAAAATATTACCATCGATTGTAATTAATTCAATATTAATTTCAGAAGCATTGTATTCCCATACAGCGTTTCCAAGTTCTTTTGCGGACGGATAAAGCCCCTTCTTTTGATTTATTGAATATTTCAGAGAAGGAGTCATCATAATCGTTACAATAGCACCTGGGATAACATAGACAATAAATAAAACAGCGACAAAAATACATACAATAGCAATTAAAATTTTGCTGAAAATACTTTTTTTGTTTTTCATTGTATTATCTTCCTAAAATCATATAGTAATAAGACATAAATGTAAATGACAGGGGACGGTTCTATGTCTCCCTTCCCTGCATGCAGATACTCCTTTAACCACCTTGAATATGAATAAATTATTTTTCAACTTCCCTTAAACTTGAAACAAAAAGTTCACCGTCATTGTTCTTTGAGAAGATTAACTCATAAGGAATTTCATTTATTTCAAATTCAAAATATATTTCTTCAAGCTCCAAAACAAAACTTTCTATTGTTTCGGGAGCTTTTGCCCAAAATGAATCGTACGTCCTTTCCAAAAATCCTTTGTCACTGTTTGGCTTGTAAGAGATTGTATCGTAAAATTCAACAAAAAAATTATTACCATGCTTATTGATTATTTCAGCGTTGGATTTTATATATTCTTCAGCTTTTATCTGATAAACTTCAAGATATTCTCTCTCTTTTGTCATTATTTCTGAACTTCTGTTCACTGTGAATATAACGAACGCACTCATTATTCCAAACGCCAAAACGCATGCAACTACAAAAATGATAACTTTCTTATTTTTCATAATATCACTACCTTTCTTAATTAGGGAGATAAAGTGGACGGTTGTCTTTTTCCTTAATCACCGCCTTTTAAATCACTGTTTTAAACATGATTATTTAAGCTATTAATATCCTTGTAATACGATTCAGTCATCTTATTGATACACCTTTGTTACAAATACATTATACTCGAACAAATCAAAAAAGTCAATACTTTGGCGGTTAAATACACTTTACATAAAATCCCCGACGTGAATTTACTAAAAAATCACATCGGGGATAATTTACAAAATGATTATTCGTTTATAAACTTCAATGCACTAGTTGGACAAGCGTCTACGCACTTATGGCAGTCCTTACAATAAGTGATAACATCTTGGTCTTTGAATTCGGGTTTAATAACAGTTTTAAATCCTCTGCCAACAAGACCGAGTATTCCTTTTCCTACGACCTCGTCACAAACTCTGACACAAAGACCGCAAAGAATACATTTACCCTGATTACGTTCGATGCTTACCAGCTTTCTTTCGGTTTCATGCAAATGCTTTTCACCGCTGAATTTAGAAGGATTAAGTTTATATCTGTTTGCATGTCTTATAAGACGGCAGTTCTTGTATTCATGGCATCCGCATTCGAGACAGCGTTTAGCTTCTTCAATTGCAGTTTCATCTGAGAATCCGAGATTTACCTCTTTGAAATCGTTCTTGCGTTCCTCAGCAGGACGGCAAGGCATAACTGCACGAGGCAATACTTCACGGTCAGCAAACATTTCCTTTGTTACTGTTCTTTCAGAAACGTAAGGAGCAACGTAAGGGACAACGTCTCCGTTCAGGAAAGAATCAACAACGTCAGCAGCTTTATTTGCTTCACCAATTGCGGCAATAGCTATAGATGCACCTTTATTTGTTGCATCACCAACTGCAAACACCTTAGGATTGTTAGTTCTGAAGGTATATTCATCGGCAACGATAATTCCCTTTTTGTTAAGTTCAAGCCCTTCAAAGCCTGCAACGTTAACCTTCTGACCTATTGCGGAAATAACCGTATCAACGTCGAGAATTTCGAATTTTCCTTCAACGGGAACAGGAGATCTTCTTCCGCTCGCATCAGGCTCGCCAAGCTCCATAACCTGAAGCTTAACCTGTTTTACTTTACCGTTTTCACCAATAATTTCAGCAGGGTTAGTAAGGAATTTGAAGGTAACGCCTTCTTCCTTTGCCTCTGCAATTTCTATTTTTTCAGCAGGCATTTCTTTTTCCGTACGTCTGTAAATAACGTATACGTTTTCAGCGCCGAGTCTTACAGCGGTACGGCAAGCGTCCATAGCTGTATTACCGCCACCAACAACGGCAACGCTCTTACCAATATTGGTTTCTTCACCTAGGCTTACTTTTCTGAGGAAATCAATACCGCCCCAAACGCCTTCAAGATCTTCGCCTGCGCATCCAACGCCCATGCTTTTCCAAGCGCCGATAGCAACGATAACAGCGTCAAACTTTTGGCAGAATTCTTCGAATGAAGCATCCTTGCCGATTTTGAAATTGTTTTTCATTTCAACGCCAATAGACGCGATTTCTTCAATTTCTTTATCAAGAATCGCTTTTGGAAGTCTGTATTCGGGAATACCGTATCTGAGCATACCGCCCATTTTGGGCATTGCATCGAAAACAGTTACAGAATGTCCCTTTGATGCAAGGTAATAAGCAGAAGTCAAACCAGCAGGACCACCACCGATAATACCAACAGTTTTGCCTGTTGAAGGAGCTTTGGTTGCAACAACGTGTTTTCCTTCATTATGTACCTTATCTGCAGCATAATATTTGAGGAATGCTATAGAAATAGGTTCTTCAACGTTTGTTCTTCTACAAGCTTTCTCGCAAGGATGAGGACAAACACGTCCAATTGAAGCAGGAAGAGGAAGCTTTTCCTTAATTATTTCAACAGCACCAAATGCATCGCCTTCTGCAATTTTCTTAACGTACCCCTGACAATCAGTTCCCGCAGGACAGTTAAGAGAGCAAGGTCCTTTACAATCACCATCGTGATCACTCATAAGAAGCTCAAGAGCAGTTTTTCTTGCCCTTATAACTCTTTCAGATTCCGTATTTATAATCTGCCCATCCATAGCAACTGTTGAACAAGCACGCATAAGCTTGGGCATTTTTTCAGCTTCAACCAAGCAGATTCCGCAAGCACCGTATTTTTTCACGCTGCTATGATGACATAAAGTTGGTATTTCTATTCCGTTTGCACTTGCTATTTCAAGAATCGTTTTTCCTTCTTCTGCAACGCAAACTTTTCCGTTAATCGTAACAGTTATCATACTGTTCCCCCCTTACTCAACAAAAACCGCACCAAAACGGCAAACAGTTTTACAATTTCCGCATTTGATACATTTTTCGTTGTCTATAACCTGAGGATTTTTCTTCTCCCCTGAAATTGCCTTAACAGGACATTTAATAGCGCACAAAGTACATCCCGTGCATTTTTCTGCATCAATCCTATATGAAAGAAGATCAGAACAAGCCTTTGCGGGACATTTTTTGTCGTTAATATGAGCTTCATATTCATTTCTGAAATATTTGATAGTTGTAAGAACAGGGTTAGGAGCTGTTTGTCCCAAACCGCAAAGCGCACCGTCTTTAATTGATACGCAAAGTTCTTCAAGAAGCTCTATATCGCCCTCTTTTCCTTCACCTGCAACAATGCGGGTAAGAATTTCATACATACGCTTCGTGCCCAATCTGCAATGGACACATTTTCCGCAGGATTCCTTCGTTGTGAAATCAAGGAAAAATTTAGCCATATTTACCATGCAGGTACTGTCGTCCATAACAACCATACCGCCTGAACCCATAATGGCACCAGTTGCACCGAGAGCTTTATAATCGATTATAGTATCAAAAAGTTCAAAAGGAATACAACCACCTGAAGGACCGCCCATCTGAACAGCCTTACAAGGTCTGTCGTTCTTTATTCCTCCACCAATTCCGAATATAACGTCACGGAGCGTTTTACCCATAGGAACTTCTACAAGACCGCCACGTTTGATTTTACCCGTAAGAGCAAAAACCTTTGTTCCTTTGCTGTTTTCCGTTCCCATAGCAGAAAAAGCAGAACCGCCGTTAAGCAGTATCCAAGGAACGTTTGCAAAGGTTTCAACGTTATTTATATTGGATGGCTTATCATCATATCCACGCTGTGCAGGGAATGGAGGTTTAAGACGGGGCATACCGCGTTTTCCCTCAAGAGATTCAATTAAAGCGGTTTCTTCACCGCAAACAAAAGCACCTGCACCTGCTTTATAGGAAATATTACATGAAAATCCGCTTCCAAGAATATTCTCGCCAACAAAGCCAGCCTCTTTAGCTTGCTTTATAGCTTCATCAAGACGTTTTATAGCAAGAGGATATTCAGCTCTTACGTAAACAACAGCTTCAGAAGCTCCAATAGCATATGCACCGATAAGCATACCTTCAATAAGGTTATGAGGATCGCTTTCGATTACAGCTCTATCCATAAATGCACCAGGATCTCCCTCGTCTGCATTACAGATAAGATATTTCTGTTCGCCCTTTGAGCTTCTTGCCGCATTCCATTTGAACCACGTTGGGAAGCCTGCACCGCCTCTGCCTGCAAGACCAGAAACTTTGATTTCTTCAATAACGTCCTCGGGAGTCATGGAAGAAAGCACCTTTTTAATTGCACTGTATCCGTCTGCATTGATGTATGCATTGATATCATTAGGATCGATTATTCCGCAATGACGGAGAGCAATTCTTGTTTGCTGGCTCAAAAAAGAGCTATCTTCTTCAGAAATAAACAAATTGGAAACTGTGCTGAAATCTCCGTTGGAAGCTGCTTTGGCAATTGCTTCACCGTCTTTTTCAGATACTTTTACAAGTCTATGTACAAGTTCGTTTCCATCATAAACGTCAACGATTGGTTCAAGATAGCACATTCCAATACATCCTGAAATGCCCATCTCAAATTTACCGTCATTATACTTTGATATGGAATCATATACCTTGGAAGCACCTGCGGCAATACCGCAGCTTCCCTGTCCTACAACAAGCTTCATTATTGAACCTCCTTCCCTCTCAACTCACGCAAGATAGAAACTACCTTATCGGAAGTAAGGGAACCGTACGTTTCTTCATTTATCATCATAACAGGAGAAAGACTGCAACATCCAAGACAAGCAACTGTTTTCAAAGTGAAAAGACCGTCTTTTGTAGTTTCTCCGTCTTTTATTTCAAGCTCTTCTTCTATAGTTTTCAGAATTTTAGCAGAGCCGTTAACATGGCAAGCTGTACCCTGACAAAGCATAATGAGATACTTACCAATAGGCTGAAGTCTGAACTGGGTATAGAAAGTAGCAACGCCCATAACCTTTGCAGGTGTTGAATTTGTTTTTTCGGCAATATAATAAATTACGTCTGTAGGAAGATATCCGTATATCTCCTGAGCATTCTGCAGTATAGTTATTAAACTGCCTTTGACGGATGCATATTTTTCAAGTACACCGTCAAGAAGTGTCAGATCGCTCTTATTTTTCGAGCAATTACATGAATTACACATTTTAAAATCTCCGTATTTATTTAATTTTTATTATCTTTCGTAAAAAGTGAAGAATGACTGCGTCTGTAAGCCGGGTTCTGTCTTAAGCGGTCATCTATCTTGGACTTACGTTACCGCAAGCCTCTTTGCCACCCGGGAGCTTGCCGAGCAAGCAATAACGCTCCCATACGGTGTTGCTCCGGATAGGGTTTACATGGCCGCACAGTCTCCTGTGCGCCGGTAGGCTCTTACCCTGCCTTTCCATCCTTACCCCGTTAAAACGAGGCGGTTTATTTCTGTTGCACTAGCCCTAAAGTCGCCTTCGGCGGACGTTATCCGTTATCCTGCTCTATGGAGCCCGGACTTTCCTCACTCCGTGACCTTTCGGTATGACGGGGCGCAACCGCTCGGCGCAGTCGGCTACTTCACCTATTTGTGTATTATACTACATAAAATTTATTTTGTCAAATGGTATTTTTGTCTTGATTATTCGAAAAAATAATATATAATATAAGAGATAGCAAAGTTATAAATGACAACGAGGGAAAATTATGAAAAACTATACTGATTTTTTGAACTTCTATAAAAATAAAAACATCGGATTTGTCGGTGCTGGTATAAGCAATATGCCAATACTCAAACTTTTTCTCACCCTTGGTATCAAGGTAACACTTCGAGATAAAAAAAATATTGAATCCATCAACGGCTACGAAGAGCTTCTGGAAAAAGGTGTTTCTTTTAAAACGGGAGAAAATTATCTTTCCGAGATTAACGAAGATATTCTTTTTCTCTCGCCTGCTTTAAGACCCGACTTTCCTGAATTTATTAAAGCAAAGGAAAGAGGAACGCTCGTTACAACAGAACTTGAAGAATTTCTGAAGTATTGTCCCTGTACCACTATAGGAATAACAGGGAGCGACGGAAAAACAACAACTTCAACTCTTTGTGAAAAACTTCTTGAAGCATCGGGTAAAAAGGTTTATTTGGGCGGAAACATTGGAGAAAATCTTTTCGTTAAGCTTTCCGAAATTTCAAAAAGTGATTTTGCAGTTATTGAAATTTCAAGCTTTCAGCTTATGAAGATGAGCAGGCAACCAACTATTTCAATTATAACAAACGTTTCTCCCAATCATCTTGACTGGCACACAGGAATGGATGAATACATTTCTGCAAAAAAGAGAATTCTCTCACCATCACAGATAAGGAACGTATTAAACGGAGATGATGGAACAACACTTTCGTTCAAAGGAGAAAATTCTGTTTTATTTGGCAAAAGCGAAAAAAACGATTTCAGATTTGATGATGAAGGTATCAGATTCGGCGGTGAATTGTTGCTAAAGGACGAAGATATTCTTCTTCCTGGTATACACAACAGAGCAAATTATTCAGCAGCCATTGCCGCGGTATACCCTTTCATAACCAAAGAAGCGATTCTTTCTGTTGCAAAAAGCTTTGGAGGCGTTGAACATAGAATTGAACTCGTTCGTGAAAAAGACGGAGTAACTTATTACAATTCATCCATTGATTCAAGCCCGACAAGAACTGCCGCCGCTTTAAATTCATTTAAAGAAAAGCTTATTGTCATAGCTGGCGGATACGATAAAAATATTCCCCTTGAACCACTTGGTGAATTATTTGAAAGAAAAGCAAAGGCTGTTATTCTAATGGGTAATACAGGGCCTAAAATAGAAAAAATATTATGCGACGTTAAATATTCAGGAACTGTTATTAAAGCAACCGATATGGCTGATGCTGTAAAAAAAGCCTCATCTCTTGCATCAGAAGGCGATAAGGTTATTCTTTCTCCTGCCGCCGCAAGCTTTGATTTGTATCCAAATTTTATGTGTCGCGGAAAAGATTTCAAGGAAAAAGTAAACGAATTATAATTTTAAATAAACATATACAGGAGGTCTATCTTTTGGAATTATTTGAAAGAGCCAAAAAATTCACAGAAGCCCCAGGTGTTTCAGGCTTCGAAGAAATGGCTTTTGATACGGTAAAGGAATTGTGCGAAGATTTCTTCACCGAAATCAAAACCACATCCACAGGGAGCGTTATTGCTTACCGTCCTTGCGGAAAGCCAAACGCTAAAAAGCTTCTTCTTGATGCTCATCTTGATGAAATAGGAATGGTTGTTACAAAAATTTGTGACGGTGGTTTTCTCAAGGTGACAAACTGTGGCGGTATCGACACGAGGGTACTTTCCGCAGGAGAAGTTTACATCTACGGTAAAAAAACAATAACCGGTGTTATTTGTTCAAAGCCGCCTCACCTCACGACGGATGAAGACAGAAAGAAAAAAATACTATTGAAGGATATGGCTATTGACACAGGTTACACCAAAGAAGAACTTGAAGAAATAGTTTCTGTCGGAACACCCGTGGGCTTTAAGGTAACAACCGAACGCTTGGGTAAAGATTTTGCAACAGGAAAATCTTTTGACGACAGAATCTGCGGAACTGTTATTTTAAGAGCTATTGAGCTTTTAAAGGATAAAGAGCTTAACGTCGATATATACGCTTTATTCAGTGGCGGAGAAGAAACAAACTACGTTGGTTCACGCCCAGGGGCATTCATTGTTGATCCCGATTATGCTGTAGTTATTGACGTTTGTAACTGCGCTATTCCAGAAACTCCGAAATTCAGACAGACAAATTTCATAAATAAAGGCGGAGTTATTTCGTATTCCTCCACAACGTCGAGAAAGCTTACTCAAAAACTTATAGACACGGCAAAAGAAAATGGCATACCTCATCAGGTTATTGCTGAAGCAGGATACACGGGTACAAATGCAACAATGATTCAAATCGCACGTGCCGGAATTCCAACGGTTCTTATCTCTATTCCCCTTAAAAATATGCATACTCCAGCAGAAATAGGCTCCCTCAAGGACGTTGAAAACACTGCATTAGCCGTTGCCGCTCTTGCTGAAAGACTTGGAGGTGAAGATTTATGAATATAGAACTTCTTAAGAAATTGTGTAACGCCTTTGGTCCTTCGGGAATAGAAGACGAAGTAAGAGATATCATTATAGAAGAAATCAAAGACTACTGTACTGATTTAAAAATCGACAAAGTCGGAAATATAATTGCATTCAAAAAAGGCAAAAAAGATACGGGTAAAAAAGTTTTAGTATCTGCTCATATGGACGAGATAGGCTTTATGATAAGAACACTCTCCGAAGAAGGATATGCTTATTGTGAAGAAATCGGTGGTGTTGAAAAAGCAGTTGTTGGTGGTAAAAGAATAGTTATCGGTGACAAAAGGCAATTTGGAGTTGTTTGTGCAAAAGCAATACATCTTCAGAAAGCTGAAGAAAGAGGCGTTTGTATTCCCATACACGAAATGTATATAGATTTGGGATGTGAAAGCCTTGAAGAAATTTCTTCTCTCATATCTATTGGTGATGAAGCTGTATTTGCACCTAACTTTGAAGAGTTCGGAAAAGGTATGATAAAATCCAAAGCTCTTGACGACAGAGCTGGTTGTTATATTCTTACGGAGCTTATTAAAAAAGACCTGCCCTGCGACACTTATTTTGCTTTCGTAACCTGCGAAGAAAACGGACTCAGAGGAGCTATTCCACTTTCATTCAACTTGCAACCCGACGTTGCTATTGTTGTGGAAGCAACTACAGCCGCTGATCTTCCTGATACACCAGATGGTGAAGAATGCTGTAAAGTAAGAGAAGGAGCGGTTATCTCTCACATGGATAGATCCACCATATACGATAAAGACCTTTTCCAGAATGGAATTAAAGCTTTTGAAGATAAAAAAATCAAATATCAGGTTAAAAATTTTGTTGCAGGTGGTAACGATGCAAGAGCATATCAACAGTTTGCGGGCGGAAGCAAGGTTACAGCTCTTTCGGTACCAGTAAGATACATCCATTCACCTTGCTGTGTAGCTTCTATAGAAGATATAGAAAACACACAAAAAGCAGTTTTTGCAATGCTTGAAACTATTTAATTCGGAGGAGAAAAATATGTATAATTTAATAAAGAAACTCACAAGCGCATTTTCAGTATCGGGATGCGAAGAAGAAATAGCTTCCCTTATCAAAGAAGAAGCATCTGCATTCGCTGATGAAATTGATACAGATGCCATGGGAAACCTTATTTGTCTTAAAAAAGGTAAAGATTCATCAAAAAAAGTTATGGTTGCCGCTCACATGGACGAAATCGGATTCGTTGTAACGAGCATTAACGATAAAGGTTTTATAAAAGTTTCAAATATCGGCGGTATCTATCCTGTATATTCTTCATATCAGAAAGTCGTTTTCCAAAACGGAACAAAGGGCGTTATAATTCTTGATGACAAAGCTTCAAAATCAGAAGTCAAGGTTAAAGACATGGTTGTAGATATCGGTGCAAAAAGTAAGAAAGATGCTCTTAAAAAAGTTAAAGTTGGTGACACCTGCACTATCGCTCCTTCCCTTACAAGACTCATGAACAACCGTCTTACAGCAAAAGCCTTTGACAACAGAATCGGTGCGGCAGTTATCCTTCACAGTCTTAAAAACATTTCCACTCCTGCATACGATACGTATTACGTATTCACAGTTCAGGAAGAAGTAGGACTTCGTGGATCAAAGGCAGCAGCCTTCACTATCGCTCCAGATTATTCCTTGGCTGTTGACGTTACAAGAACGGGTGATGCTCCCGGTGTTGCACCTATGGAATGTTCTCTTGACGGCGGTGCGGCTATTAAAATAAAAGACAGTTCCGCTATTTGCGCACCCAAAATGGTTAAAGCACTTACGAAAGTTGCGGAAGACAACAAAATCAAATATCAATACGAAATTCTTGAAGGTGGAGGAACGGATACCGCATCTATGCAGACAACGGGTGCAGGCTCATTCGCAGGAGCAATCTCTATTCCTGTCAGATATATCCACTCCCCCGTTGAAACATTATCACTCAATGACGTTATGGCTTGTTCCAAACTTCTCACAGCATTCCTTGAAACTGAAATTCAATAATTCAGATTTGCTGTCTTCGGGTTTATCCGAGGACAGCTTTCTTTTTAGAAAAAGAATTACGCCGTCTGTTTTAATTGCAAACGGCGTATTATTATTCTATAGGATTATTTGCCGTAATATGATCTGAGATACATTTCCTTTATTTCACTCATAAGAGGATATCTTGGATTTGCACCTGTGCATTGGTCATCAAATGCCTGCTCAACCATATCATCAAGTCTGTCAAGGAAATCTTTTTCGTCAATGCCATATTCCTTGATTGAGGATTTGATACCAACCTTTGCCTTGAGTTCATCAATAGCTTTGATAAGGTTTTCAAGTTTTTCTTCGTTGCTCTCGCCTTTGATTCCAAGATAATCAGCCACTTCAGAATATTTTTCCAAGGTGTGAGGATGATCATACTGTGGGAACGTACCCATCTTGACAGGTATTTCACTTGCATTGAAGCGAATAACTTCGTCAATCATAAGAGCATTTGCAACACCGTGTGGCAAGTGGTGGAATGAACCAAGTTTATGAGCCATAGAGTGACATACACCAAGGAAAGCATTTGCGAAAGCCATACCTGCCATAGTTGCGGCATTTGCCATTTTTTCTCTTGCTATAACGTCGTTGAGACCGTTATCGTATGCTCTGGGAAGATATTCAAACACCATTTTTAGAGAACGAAGTGCTAAAGAATCCGTATAATCCGTAGCCATCATGGAAGCAACAGCCTCAAGTGCATGAGTTACAGTATCGATGCCTGAAGCGGCAGTAAGTCCACGTGGTGCAGACATATGAAGATCTGTATCTACTATTGCCATGTTCGGCATCAGTTCATAATCAGCGAGAGGATATTTAATACCAGTTTTTTCATCTGTTATAACAGCAAAAGGTGTTACTTCAGAACCCGTACCTGCTGACGTTGGAACAGCGATAAAATATGCCTTTTCTCCCATTTTTGGGAACGAATAAACGCGCTTACGGATATCAACAAAACGCATTGCCATATCCATAAAGTCAGCTTCTGGATGCTCGTAAAGAACCCACATTATTTTGCCTGCGTCCATTGCTGAACCTCCACCAACAGCGATAATGCAATCGGGTTCGAATTCCTTCATAAGTTTTGCACCTTCTTTTGCGCAAGCAAGAGTAGGATCTGGTTCAACGTTGAAAAACGTTGTATGAACGATACCCATTTCGTCGAGTTTATCCGTGATAGGCTTTGTAAATCCGTTTTTGTAAAGGAAAGAGTCGGTAACGATGAATACTTTCTTCTTATCCATTACGTTTTTAAGCTCATCAAGAGCAACGGGCAAACAGCCTCTTTTAATATAAACCTTTTCAGGCGTTCTGAACCAAAGCATATTCTCTCTCCTTTCCGCAACGGTTTTAATATTGATAAGATGTTTAATACCAACATTTTCACTTACAGCGTTTCCTCCCCAAGAGCCACATCCTAAAGTAAGCGAAGGGGCAAGTTTGAAGTTATAAAGATCACCAATGCCGCCATGAGAAGCAGGGGTATTTACAACAATACGGCAAGTTTTCATTTTTTCGGTAAATAACTTGAGTTTTTCTTTTTCCGTATTTGTATTTATAAAGATGGATGCTGTGTGACCAGGACCACCATCGAGAGAAAGACGGTCTGCCTTTGCAACCGCATCTTCAAAATCATTTGCTTTATACATTGCAAGAATGGGAGAAAGCTTTTCATGTGCAAACGGTTCTGAAACGTCAACACTTTCAACTTCTCCTATGAGAATTTTTACATTTTCGGGAGTTTCTATTCCTGCAAGAGCGGCAATCTTATGCGCAGGCTGTCCTACGATTTTTGCGTTCAATGCGCCGTTTATCAAGATAACGTCACGAACTTTCTGTATTTCGTCGCCTTTAAGGAAATAGCATCCTCTATCTTCAAATTCCTTCTTAACTCTGTTATATACATTTTTATGAACGATAACAGATTGTTCAGAAGCACAAATCATCCCGTTATCAAATACTTTCGAATGAATAACAGAGTTTACAGACAAAAGAACATCTGCAGATTCGTCGATAATGGCAGGTGTATTACCTGCACCAACCCCGATTGCTGGTTTCCCGCTGGAATATGCGGCTTTAACCATACCTGGACCACCCGTTGCAAGAATAATATCAGATTCACGCATAACAAGGTTTGTCATATCAAGGCTGGGAACGTCAATCCAACTTATGATACCTTCGGGTGCCCCTGCATCAACAGCCGCTTCTAAAATAATTTTTGCAGCAGCAATAGTACAGTTCTTTGCTCTTGGATGCGGGCTTATAATAATTCCGTTTCTCGTTTTTAATGCTATAAGACATTTGAATATAACCGTTGACGTTGGGTTGGTTGTAGGAATAACTGCGGCGATAACACCTATAGGTTCAGCAATTGTCTTTATTCCATAGGACTTATCTTCTTCGATAACTCCACACGTTTTAACGTTTTTGTATGCGTTATAAATATATTCTGAAGCATAATGATTCTTAATAACTTTATCTTCAACGATTCCCATTCCAGTTTCATCAACTGCATCCTTTGCGAGAGGAATTCTCATTTTGTTAGCTGCACTTGCAGCAGCAAGGAAAATTTTGTCTACCTGCTCTTGTGTATAGGTAGAGAATTTTCTCTGTGCTTCTCTGACTTCATCGATGCGTACCTTTAAAGTCTCTACACTGTCAACAATGCTGTATTTTTTGTTTTCCATGTTTAAATCTCCTGTATAGTATGATGATTATTATTTCCATTTAAGTTGAGTTGATAATGCTACAATAGATGCGGCAATATTCTGATTTTGTACTATAATATTACGTCTCACGTTCAAATGTGTCGGTGTGCAATTCCACATTGCTCCTATTCCACTTGATATTTTGAACATATCCTCTCCACTTTCAATTAAAGTATGTGTCAACGGTTTCTATTATATCATAATATTAAAGAATTTGTTATATCGATTTTTATATATCGATATGCCTTTATCGATCTTTCTTTGATGTTTTAGTAGTAACAAAAAACCTTAATTCTGTTCATCATGAGCAAAATTAAGGTTTTTAATTCGTTTCTAATGCTTTTATCTGAAAGTATTTATAGATAATCCTGCAAATTCAGCCTCTTTGGTACGTTTAACTTCATCAATAAATGAACGTTCAAAAGAACTGAGTTTATACCCTTTGCGGTATATCAAAACATCCTTGTAAATCTCTTCGTTTTCCTTGCATATTCGATGAACAAGTTCGTATCTGTCAAGGATTTTTTTCGGAAATGGTGAAACCCACATAAAAGTTCCACTTGTCAAAGTAAGCAAATCGAGCTGACTTGCTCTTTCAAAAACAAATATTCTTTTATCAACCTCATCGGGAAGTTCAATTTTTTGCATTTCTGAATAAGGCAACGATGGCACAAATGTATCCGAATGAGCAATTTGAGTAAAGGGTTTCAAGTCCTCAAAAGTAATAGTTTCTTTTTCAGCAAGAGGATGAGATTTATGCATAGCGAGAACGCAAGTGAATTCCGCTATGGTCTCATACTCAAATCCCTTTTCGTCAAGCATATCTTTAAAATTCTTATCGTAAATATCAGCATAACGTATGATTCCCAATTTATATTGTGCGTTAAGAATATTATTTATCGCCCTGAGTGCATTAGTTTCCTTATACGTTATCTCAACAGGATATGCCATATTCATTTTATTTGCAAAGTTGGCAAAAGCATGGGATATATACGTTGCTCTTGGTACGGAAACAGAAAGAGTTTGTTTCTGCGTACTTCGGTTTTTAAACATCAATTCAACGTCATCAATATGATTGAGAATTTCTTTAGCCTTTCCGAGAAATTCTTCGCCGTCAGCTGTAACCGTGACGCCTTTAGCACTTCTTTCGAATATTGTTATTCCAATGGAATTTTCAAGGTCTTTTATCGCTCTGCTCAAATTCGGCTGTCCAATATACAAACGTTCTGCCGCTTTGCTGAGAGAACTATATTTTGCGACTTCAAGAGCATATTTTAAATGT
>JAZOCZ010000178.1:0-3649 GCA_045596755.1 Eubacteriales bacterium
TTGTAAATGATGATTTTCAAATAAATGGTATGGAAAGTTCTGTGAAGCTTTCAGGCTCATATTACGGATATGGCAACAAATCTAACCATGAAGAGAGTAGTGCTATTCTTGTTAACGGGCAAGGAACTCGTCTTGATATGACAGGAATCGAGGAACTTCTTATAAGTGGCCATTCTTTCTTCCCGCTTGACGATACAAATTTTTACAATGCAGATTTTTACAATGGTGCTGAATCCCTTGCGACGATTGTAAGCCAAAGTATATATATGGTTGCCAGAAATTTTATCGATATGGACAGCGATGAAGTGAAAATTGGAGATAAAAGTATTAAATTTTCTGATATCAAAAATTCTGACGGAAATTCCCTTGAAACTCTTCTTAATGAAGGCTATATATTGGTCACAGGCGGTGTGAACTTGGACAGCAGCAGTTCTCCTGTTAACTCGGGGGATTTTGCAAGAGACTATCTCTCAAATAACGATATAGTCAGATTAAGATGTTTTGATAACGAATATTGCTGTCTCTATTGGAATTTTGCTCCATCTCAAGGAGAGATATTTATTTCTGCTTGTATAAATAAAGGCTTGATAGATGGATTCCTTGGAAAATTTTTCGATGGCGGTTATATCAAAATAAATGAAAAAGCAAACGTCAGTACAAAAGCGGATCTTTATCAATATATTGCTGACAAGACCATTGTTAATGAAAATAGTGTTGATAAATATGGATACAAAGTCCAAAAATTCAATGGGACATTACTTGAAAATCCTTTGAATTACGAGGAGTGTTCAACCTTGTATAAATGGTTAAGAACAACTTTGACCCCTGAAAAATTTAATCCATGGGGAGAAGTTGTTGATTTTGAAGATAAATATATTTTAGAGAAATATTCCATTTTCGACCGCGTGACAGAGGATGGCGGTAAATATATAGATTTTTCAGCAATAGATGAAATTTCAGGGTATGAGATAGAAGAATCTGATAAATATCAAATTCTTATTGTAAACGGAAATCTTACAATTAGTGATTTGGGTTGGTTTATAAACGATGTAAAGATCGAAGAAGACAAATTAAATAGCAGCGAGTTTAATGGCATGATTTTCGTTAATGGTAACGTTAAAATTACCACAGACATAAATTTCCACGGAATGATAATTTCTGATGAGAAAATTACGATTTCTCGAGGTAAATTTACATTTGAAAAAGATATTGTTCAAAACTGTCTTCAGAAGTTGAAAGATCCAAACGATATTGATAACAAGTGGAAAAATCTTCTTTCGGACGAATTTTATACTTATAAGAACGTTGATGAGACAGGTTCATCTACACTAAACGCAGTTAAAAATATAAGATTCGAAAATTGGACAAGAAACAGAGATAAAAAGTAAAAATCAGAGTAATTCACTATTGAAATCCAATTATTGATTTATGACCAAGGAGCAATTTATGCAAGATACAGTATGCATTAGCGAAAAAAAAGTGAATAAAAAAGGCTTTACTCTTGTTGAGCTTCTTGTTTGCGTTGCAATTATGGCAGTAATTGCATTAACTCTTGCACAATTTGTTGCTGTCTCTACAGGTGTATATCGCAGAACGTCAAGTACTACAAAAATCCAAGAGGCGTGTCAGGATACATTGACTCAAGTTTCTAACATTGTCAGAAACTCCACAAGTCTCACAATAACCAAGGAAGCATACGCTGATACGGGAAAAAACAAGATTACTATGGTTTCCAAAGGTTATAAAATTGATGGAGTTAGCAAAACAATACTTCTTGTTTACGTCCCAAGCAATAATAAGGATGATGACTACGGCAAGATATACGTTGATTACGATTATGTAGTTCCTGAGGTAAAGGAGGGGGAAGAAAAGGTATATCCCGATATAACTGTTAAAGCGAAAGATGAGCGTTATAATACCTACCTTCTTACTGATATGGTAAAGGAATTCAAAGTCGATTTAGCAACTTACACCGCAACCAATGATAAAGGAAATACGTATACAAAAGTTCAGGAAAGAACGGTTGATATTTCGATTACTCTTGAAAGAAATGAGAAAATATACACTCAGACTTACAAAGCATCGTTGCGTAATTCAAGTCCCGAAGGTCAGACAACGGAATTAACGATTCAAGTGAATGATAAAAATCAAGTGAATCCAACCCCCGATGCGGAACCAAATGATGGTACGGGTGAAAACAACGATCCTGATTTAGACGATGAGCAGGACGGAAATGATGAATAAAACAAAGGCGCTGCCTTGAATTATAAACCGATGAATGATAAACGGGGCGATTACGCCCCGTTTATTTTATGCAATAAGTACAGTCGCATATGTTTTTTATTTACGACTTTAATTATTTAAAGTGGTTTATGTAGGATGAAATATAAATAAGGATAATAATATATAAATATAGATAATCGAATATTTAATAGAGAACGTTCAGTTGAAAATTCGGTTAACTGCAATAAGTTTTATGAAAGGAGGTGTGATGTATGGGAATTATAGAGTTGTTTCAAAATAATAAAAATTCAAAAACGGATGAGAACGATTCAGGCTTACCCCGTGCGGTGGCGTTTGTTGATTATGAGCATTGGTATATATCATTAAAGAACAATTTTGGTATGAAGCCAAATATAAAGGGCTGGTTTGAAGATTTAAAGTCCCGTGTGACTTTGACTGAAGCCGTGTTTTTCGCGGACTTTTCGCATAAAAGTCTTGCTGATGAAATCAAAAGAATAAGATTGTATTCAAACACAATAATTGATACGAGAAATGTGGGAACTAACGTGAAAAAGGATTTTACCGATTTTATTATTCTTGACCACATTTACCAGAAAGCTCTTTCCGCAAACGATATTGACGTATTTATCTTATTTTCGGGCGACGGGCATTTCAGTTCTGTTGTTTCGTTCCTTAAAAATTTTCGTGGCAAAGAAGTTGGAATTTACGGGATTAAGGATTCTTTTTCAAGACAACTTAAAGAAACTGCAAACTGGTTTGTTTCTTTGCCAACGGAGAGCGACCAATACGGTATGTGTGCAAGCTTGATTTTTGATGCGTTGAAGGAAGCTCAAATTTCAAAATCCAAAATTTTACCTACGTATAAAAACATTACGGAAAAAATTCTTTCAACAAAGCGTGTGAACCCGCAACGCCTTGAAAGCGTTTTAAAAAAACTTATTTCAGACGGAGTTATCACAGAGCGAAAAATTAACCTTACAAAGAAAGACAACGGAAAACCTTGCTTGTTCGTCGATTGGGAAAAAGCAGAACAGTTTATGAACTTCGATGATTGAAATTTTAAAAATCACTTGCAATTTGATATGCGCCTCCAAAAGTGTCTAACTTTGCGAGACTTCCTTATGGGAAGTCTCGCAGTTTTATTCATCGCACTGTGTTCGACGAGTTATATTGCGTCGCAGTGTTATTTGTCTAACGATAAGTAATATTACCTTCGGCAGTTTGACGGCGAATAAAATAATACTGAAGCCGTAAGGTTTCAATAAGTTAGTGTAAAATAATTCTGGGAGAAATAAAAAAAATAAACGAGGATGCCACCAAACGTGATATAATTTAATAGTCACAAAAAACCATAAGAAGAAAGGTGAATCCTCGTGGAAAGAATTATAACACAAATAACAGTAAA
>JAZOCZ010000179.1:0-6300 GCA_045596755.1 Eubacteriales bacterium
AAAGATGTCCCCTTCCCTTCCAATCATGTATGGTTGATGATTGTATCAAACGTGGAAAGAGCTTGCAGGAAGGCGGAGCGATATATAACTTCACAGGCCCTCAAGGATTCGGAATTGCAAACGTAACGGATGCAATATATGCCATAAAGAAACTTGTATTCGAAGATAAAAAATACTCTTTGAAATTCTTCAAGGAAGCACTTGATGCAAACTTCGGCAAGGATATGGATCATTCCATGGCATCAAAACTCACAGAGCAGATTGTAAAGTCAATCGCTTCATCAAATGACGATATTTCCGAAGAAACAATAAAAACCGTTTATATGACGGTGAAAAACAACCCTGCCACAGACGAACAAAAGAAAAAATACAACGCTTTGCTTGACGATATCGCATCACTTTCCAAGTTTGGCAACGATAACGACGAGGTTGATGCATTTGCTCGTGAAATGGCTTATACTTATACGAAGCCTCTTGAAAAATATAAAAACCCAAGGGGCGGAATCTTCCAGGCAGGTCTCTACCCCGTTTCTGCAAACGTTCCTCTCGGAGCGCAAACGGGAGCAACTCCCGACGGAAGACTTGCTTTCACACCTATTGCAGACGGTGTTTCCCCTGCGGCAGGCAGAGACGTTAAAGGTCCTACGGCGGCGGCAAACTCCGTTTCGAGACTCGACCATTACATCGCTTCCAATGGAACGCTTTTCAACATGAAATTCCATCCCTCTGCTCTTGAAGGAAGAAGCGGATTGGAGAGCTTCGTCGCTCTCGTTCGCGGCTACTTCGATCAGAAGGGCAGTCATATGCAGTTCAACGTTGTAAGCCGTGAAACTCTCAGAGATGCACAGAAGCATCCCGAAAAATACAAATCATTGGTTGTAAGAGTTGCAGGTTACTCCGCTCTCTTTACTACCCTCTCCAAAGGATTGCAGGAAGATATTATAAACAGAACTGAACAGCAAGGCTTCTGATTATATAATAAAGAAATGCAACGGAAAGGAGAGAAATGAAAGAACTTTTAAACGTAAAGGGGCGCATATTCAATATACAAAGGTTCTCCATTCACGACGGACCAGGGGTAAGAACAATAGTTTTCCTCAAAGGATGTCCTCTCAGATGCAAATGGTGTTGTAATCCCGAATCGCAGGATTACAAGTTCGAATCCATAACTACGGCAGGTGTAACCAAAAACGTAGGCAAAGACGTAACCGTTTCCGAAGTGATGGAAGAAATTGAACGCGACAGAGTTTATTACAGACGTTCGGGATTCGGCGGTGTAACTCTTTCAGGCGGTGAATGTCTGTTTCAGCCTGAATTTTCATCAGCGTTGCTTGCTGTTTGCAAGGAAAGAGGAATCTCAACCGCTATAGAAACAACCGCCCTTGCAGATATAGAAATCATAAGACGGATTCTCCCCTTCGTTGATACCGTTTTGATGGACATAAAGCATATAAGCGGAGAAAAACACAAGCAATTTACAGGCAAAGACAATTCCCTCATTCTTGAAAATGCAAAAATCATTTCAAGAGAGGCGAAAAATCTCATAATAAGAACGCCTGTTATTCCAACCTTCAACGATGAAGAAAGCGAAATCGAAGCTATTGCAAAGTTTGCCCATTCTCTCGAAAACGTTAAAGAAATGCATCTGCTTCCCTACCACAGAATAGGCTCGGACAAATATGCAGGTCTTGGAAGAAAATATGAAATGGCTCATATTTCTACTCCCTCGAAAGAACAAATGACAAAACTTTTCCAAATCGTTGAAAATCAAGGACTTAAATGTCAGATAGGAGGATAACCAATATGCAGAACGAACAAAACAAGCAAAGAATTATTCAAGAACTTGTTCCAGGTAAGCAGATAACTCTCGCTCATATAATTGCAAACCCCGATGAGATACTTTACAAGAAACTCGGTCTTGATCCTGCTGTTGAATATTCAAAATCCGCCATCGGTATCCTCACCTTAAGCCCTGCGGAAACAGCTATCATAGCAGGTGACATTTCCATAAAATCGTCGGGCGTTACGTTAGGCTTCGTTGACAGATTCAGTGGAACGGTTATTGTTACGGGAACGTTTTCCGAAGTCGATGCAGCACTGAAAGCGGTAACGGAATACGCTGAGGAAACCTTGGGATTCACAGTATGCAAAATAACCAAAACGTAAAAATGAAGAAAACCCTTCTGGTAGGACGTCACGGTGCAGGAAAAACCACGTTGAAGCAAGCGTTAAGAGGTGAAGAAATCCATTACGTAAAAACTCAGTATATGGATTACGGTGATTGGCTTCTCGATTCCCCAGGGGAATACGCAGAGGTTCACGGACTTGGAGCAGCTCTTGCCATATATTCATATGAAGCGGATATAGTGGCACTTCTTATTTCAGCGGATGATGATTATTCTCTTTTCCCACCAAATATAACCTGTATGGTTAACCGTGAGGTAATCGGGATCGTAACAAAAATTGACAAAGCATCCCCAAAAAGAGCGGAAAATTGGTTAAGGCTTTCGGGATGCGAAAAAATATTCTTCATAAACTCTCATTCGAAAGAAGGCGTTGAAGAATTGAAGAACTACTTAAAGAAAACAAAATAAGTAAATAAAAAAATAAAATAAATACATCTACAAGGAGAACAAAAAATGGTAAACGAGTACGAAATCAAAAAACAGATATGCGACATTGGTAAGCGTATCTACAACAAAGGAATGGTTGCTTCTAACGATGGTAACATTTCCGTTAAAATCAGCGAAAACGAATTTCTCTGCACACCTACAGGCGTTTCCAAGGGCTTTATGACTCCAGAATTCATCTGTAAGGTAGATGCAAACGGTAAAGTAATTCAGGCAAACGCAGGCTTCAAGCCTTCTTCCGAAATTAAAATGCACATGAGAGTTTATAAAGAACGTCCCGACGTTACAGCAGTTGTTCATGCACATCCTCTCTATGCTACTTCCTTTGCAATAGCAGGAATTCCCCTTACAGAACCCATAATGCCCGAAGCAGTAATCGCTCTCGGATGTGTTCCCATCGCTGAATACGGCACACCTTCCACAGAAGAAATTCCTGATGCCGTTTCCAAATATCTCCAGTACTACGATGCAGTACTTCTTGCAAACCACGGCGCACTTTCCTTCTCTGATTCACTTCTCAACGCATACCACAAAATGGAATCCGTTGAATTCTATGCACAGTTGATGTATCAGGCAAAAATGCTTGGCGGTCCTAAAAAGCTTTCCGACGCTCAGGTTGAAAGACTTTACGAAATCCGTCGTCAGTTCGGTCTCAAGGGTAAGCATCCCGCAGACATCTGCCCTAACGTTAAATCAGGCAAACCCAGCTGTCACGGTTGCGGTGGTTCTTGCAAATCCAAGAACATGGATTCCGATACAGTTGCTATGATAACGAAGCTCGTTCTCGAACAGCTCGGTAAATAATAAAAGTGGCTTATGAACGAAGCCGAAATCAGAAAAATAGTTCAAAATACCATTTCCAAACTAAAAACTGACAAATCTAAAATGACTCTCGCACTTGCAGAAAAAATCTGCACTGCGGTAATCTCAAAGGCAAATGAACTCGGAGTTAAAGCCGTCGTTTGTATATCAGATGCAGGCGGACATCCGATTCTCGTCAAATCCATGGACGACGCTTACATCGCAAGTTACGATATAGCCGTGAACAAAGCATTCACAGTTGTTTCGTTGAAGATGTCAACAAAAGAGCTGAAGCCCCTTGCACAGCCTGGGGAATCTCTCTACGGCATACAGTTTACAAACGGTGGAAGGATTGTTATTTTCGGTGGCGGTGACACTTTATGCAACGGAGATACAATTATAGGCGGTCTTGGTGTCAGTGGTGGAAGCGAAGAACAGGATTCTTTACTTTCCGCATACGGAAAAGAGTATTTTGAAAACTTAACGTAATAATCGAAAGGATAACAGAGATGGATATTAAATCAACTGATATCGAAAAGATAGTCAGACAGGTCCTTGAAAACATGAATCAGACAAGCGCACCTGCTTCTAAAACATCATCTGTTCCCGCAAAAAGCCGTGTTGCGATGCTTACAAAACTTGAGCATTTCGACATTGAAGAACATCCAATCCCCGAAATTGGCGACGATGACATTCTCGTAAAGGTTGAAGGATGCGGAGTTTGCGGTACAGACGCTCACGAATTCAAGAGAGACCCCTTCTCTCTCATTCCCGTTGTTCTCGGTCACGAAGGAACGGGTGAAATCGTAAAAATGGGTAAAAATGTCAAGAAAGACAGTGCAGGTAAACCTCTCGCCATTGGTGACAAGGTTGTTACCTGTATGATCTTCAAGGACAATCCCGACATTACAATGTTTGACCTTAACAAACAGAACGTTGGCGGCGCAGACGTTTACGGACTTCTCCCCGACGACGATAAAAAGCTTAACGGCTGGTTCGCTGATTATATTCTCATAAGAGGCGGTTCTACCGTATTTAACGTAAGTGATCTGGATCTTGATTCAAGAATACTTATCGAGCCTTGCGCAGTTCTCATTCACGCTGTTGAAAGAGCTAAAACAACAGGCATTCTCCGTTTCAACTCAAGAGTTGTCGTTCAGGGTTGCGGACCTATAGGTCTTATCTGTATCGCAATTCTCAGAGCAATGGGTACGGAAAACATCGTTGCAGTTGACGGTGAAGCAAAGAGACTTGAATTTGCAAAGCTCATGGGAGCAAACCAAACCGTTAACTTCAAGGAACACAAGGGCATTGAAGCTCTTGCAGGTGCTGTCAAGGACGCATTCGGCGGATATCTTGCAGACTTTGCGTTCCAATGCACAGGCTCCCCTGTTGCACACGCAAACATCTACAAATTCATCCGTAACGGCGGCGGACTTTGTGAACTTGGTTTCTTCATCAACGGTGGAGATGCAACGATCAATCCTCACTTTGATATCTGCTCCAAGGAAATTACAACTGTTGGTTCTTGGGTATATACCCTTAGAGACTACGTTACAACCTTCGATTTCCTCAAGAGAGCAAAAGCAATAGGACTTCCCCTTGAAAAGCTCATTACACATAAGTATCCCCTTGAAAAAATCAACGAGGCGTTGGAAACCAATCTCAAGATGGAAGGTCTTAAGATTGCCATCGTCAACGAATGATAAAAAGGCAGGTTAATGCATATGGCAATGGCTACCGGATTTATAGAGGTTTACGGACTTGCGGCGGCTTTCGTTGCAGTTGATGCAGGCTGTAAGGCGGCAGCAGTTACCGTTGAAACTCTTGATAAAAACAAACCGGGAAATGCAGACGCTCTTCCCGTTCCACTTATCGTTCTGATCAAATTCAGAGGAACGGTGGAAAACGTTAAAGCGACAGTTGAAGCGGAGGCAGACGCCGTAGACAAGGTTTCGGGTGTTGTATCCAAACATATTATTGCTAACACCGAGGAATCAACAGAAAAAATGCTGAAGCTCAACGCTTTTGACAAGAAATAATATATTTTAATTTTGAGAGGTATAAAAAATGGCACTTGAAGCACTTGGTATGATAGAAACACGCGGCCTCGTTGCAGCTATCGAAGCAGCAGACGCTATGGTTAAAGCCGCAGAAGTTACACTTATCGGCACAGAAAAAATCGGTTCAGGTCTCGTATCCGTTATGGTAAGAGGCGACGTTGGAGCTGTTAAAGCCGCTACAGAAGCAGGAAGCAATGCCGCTTCACGACTTGGCGAAATCGTTGCAGTTCACGTTATTCCCCGTCCTCATGCAGACGTTGAGAAGATTCTTCCCGCACTCAACTAAATTAACACCACGGAGGCGTTATGAAATCATTGGGATTCGTTGAAGTCAGCGGAGTTGTTGCCGCAGTGGATGCCCTTGACATTATGTGCAAGAGCGCAGACGTTTCTCTTGTGAGTTGGGAAAGAAAATTGGGCGGACGTCTTGTTACCCTTATCGTTACGGGCAACGTTTCAGCCGTTACAGCCGCTGTTGAAAGCGCAAAGGAAAGCTGTATAAAGAAGCCTTGCGCCACAGCAGTTATTGCTAACCCACATCCTGAAACCGTCAGACTTGCAGAACTTTCCGCAAAAAGACTTGAGAAAAAAGCAAACGAAGAAAAATCCGCAAATGCTCCTGAAAAGAAGCCTGCGGAGAAAAAAACTACTAAAAAAACAAAAACAGATAAATAAGGAGATAAATCATTATGGCACTTCAAGCACTTGGCATGGTTGAAACCCGTGGTCTCGTTGCCGCTATCGAAGCAGCAGATGCTATGGTTAAAGCCGCTAACGTTGAACTTATCGGCACAGAAAAAATTGGT
>JAZOCZ010000180.1:0-1947 GCA_045596755.1 Eubacteriales bacterium
TAATGGATCTCCTTTATTATTTAAAAAGTTTTAAAAAGTCGGGTTTTTCCGACGTGAAGGTCTTTCCGTTAAGATAAGAAAGCAAACCTTCATCTGTAACACTGAATTTCAACTTATGAGCACATAAAGACTGAAACTTATATCCCTTTTCCCTATCAGATTTATTTACGGAATATTTTCCGTCTCCCAAAAGAGGATGTCCGTTCTCAGAAAAATGAACCCTTATCTGATGCGTTCTTCCTGTTATAAGATTTATTTCTACCAAGGAAAGTTCACCATTATAATCAATTACCTTATATTCGGTTATGGCTTCCTTATAGGATGAATCCGTTTTATTTGCTCTGGAACTGACCTTATTCAAAGCGGAATCCTTTTTCATATAAGAATGATACACGCCACTCTTTTCAGAAAATTTACCATGTACTGCCGCAAGATAAGTTTTTTTGATTTTCTTTTCCTTTATGAGCAAATTTACAATTCTTAAAGTTTCCGCATTTTTAGCGGCAATAACCAATCCACAAGTATTTCTGTCAATTCTGTTACACAAAGAAGGAGCGAAGGAGTTTTCCGTTTCAGGATTATATTCGCCTTTTTTATACAGATAAGCCTTTATATTATCTATAAGAGTATTATGGGTTTCCTTATCGTCAGAATGACAAATCAGCCCCGCAGGTTTATCTGCTATAAGAATGTTTTCATCCTCATAAACCACCTTTAACTTTGGTGTCAATGTCATAAAAGAATCAGTTTTCGGAGCAACTCCGAAAAACTCTTCGGGGATATAAAGGCTTATTACGTCACCTTCGGAAAGCACTGTAGAGTTTTCCGCCCTCTTTCCGTTTATCTTTATATCCTTTTTGCGAATATACTTATTCATAAGCGACAAGGGCAAATTTTTGAATTTCTTTGTGAGAAATTTATCAAGCCTTTGCCCACTATCGTTTTTATTGACTGTCAAGGTTTTCATTATTATAAGTCGTTTCTGATAAGGTCTTCGTAAGATTCTCTTTTAACTACAACCTTTGTTTCGCCCTTATATACGTTAACAATGGCAGGTCTTGGAAGTCTGTTATAGTTGGATGCCATGGAATAGTTATAAGCACCCGTAACCAAAACTGCCAACGTATCACCACGGGAGCAAGGTTGAAGCATCATATCTTCGCCTATAAGGTCTCCGCTTTCGCAACAACGTCCCGCAATTGTAGCACAAAGAGTTGCTTCCTCCCCTGCTCTGTCAGCAATCAAAGCCGTATACTTTGACTGATAAAGGGCATATCTTGGGTTATCAGGCATACCGCCGTCAATGGAAACGTAATTTTTATAACCAGTAATGCTCTTGAATGAACCCACGGTATAAAGAGTAATACCTGCATTTGCAACTATTGAACGACCAGGTTCAAAGCAAAGAGTCGGAGCTTCCATTTTACCGTCGGCAAATGCTTCTTTAACAGTATTTGCTATATCAGAGAAAACAGCATCGTAATCGAGGACAGGGTCTGATTCCGTATATCTTACACCAAGTCCGCCGCCTAAATTAAGAAATTCTGTTTTATAGCCGGTTTCGTTCAATATATCTTTTATGAAAGCACACATTATCTTTGAAGCATCAACGAAGGGCTGTGAATCGAATATCTGCGAGCCAACGTGACAATGCAAGCCTTTCAATTCAAGATTAGAAAGGGAAAGAGCAAGTTTTACTATTTCCATCGCCTGACCCGTTTCAATAGCAGAACCGAATTTTGAATCAACCGATCCTGTTACTACCGCCTTATGAGTATGAGGGTCGATACCTGGGGTTATACGCAAAAGAACTTGTTGTTTGATCCCTTTTTCGCCCGCTATTCTATTTATGCTTTCAAGCTCCTCACGGTTATCCGCAACGAAATATCCAATACCCTTTTCAATGGCATCTTTTATATCCGCATCGGTTTTGTTATTTCCGTGGAA
>JAZOCZ010000181.1:0-1822 GCA_045596755.1 Eubacteriales bacterium
GACATTAAAGTTCGCATGGAGCAATAGTATCGCGGTAAGTGCATGCGTACCACATAGCCCCGTTTGGTTTCTTTATTTTATAAAGTTTTTCTTGGGAAAGTTCGGGAATGTCTTTCAATTTGCCTTTAGCAAAATCCTTGATTCTCTGTTCAGCCGTTACGCAACGTGAGAGCATACCGCCCATACGGATTTCAATTATTTCAAATCCGAAGGGTTTATTTCGTCCAAGCCAACGCGGACGCCATGCTTTTATAAGTTTTTCCGCGCTTTTTCTCAAAGCAGTTGCGGCAAGAACCGCTTCTTTTGCCTTTTCCATATCCTTTTCACGAACCGCCGCAGGAGCGATCTCACGCCATACAGCTTTGTTGTAGAGGAATTCCGCAAGGGCTGAATATTGATTCATAAGGTCAGAAAGACCGCGGCTTTCCTCTGCGTATTTTGCGTACTTTTCACCCATTCCTTTGAAGGTCGCGGGAAGGTCAAAGTCCTCGAAATCCTTTTCATACATCATAAGAAGCGGATCTTCGTAAAGATAGCTCTTTATAAAATATCCATCTGCACGCTCACCTGTTTTTAAAACAGGATAATGGAAATCTGTCATGCCGAGGAATGCGTCAGCATTTTCGCCCGTACATTCAAAGAAACGTGTTTTAGTATATTCGTAATCGTATTTGCCTTTATAACCGAATTCCGCATAAACCTGCAATCCGTAAAGAATGGAGAGAACGGAGGTTTCTGCACCGTTGTCACCCCAAGCTGTTGCAAATACTTCTTTTACACCCTTTTTAATGCATTGGGTAAGAGCGGGAACCGTTGTTCTCATGGTTATTCCGTAGTCAGCCGATGCGCCTTTCCATGACCAGATACCGCCCGCAAATATTGTTTTCGTTCCGAAACTCCGGTGAACGTCCATCATGTGTGAAAGGAGCTTTTCAGATTCGTTATAATAATCCCAATAAACCTGCTCCACGTCCTTTGGAATATTTTTAATAACATCTGCGGGAATTGTTTTGGAATCAGTATAATATTCTCCTCCGAAAGATGCCCTGAAATGCATATCAGACCACATCATAGCCTTTAGTTTGTGTTTTTTTACAATTTGAAGAACACGTTTTACGTGGCGAGCCATAACCTCATGCTTGGGCTGTTCGCCGTATATTCTTTTGTGAGCCCCTTCCGCGAGGTCGTGGGCTTCGTCCATACCGATATGAATACGTTTCGTTCTGAAAGGAGCGGATGCGGCAACGATCATCTTTTCTATAAATTCATAGGACTTTTCTTCATCAACCAGAATTGTGTAGGGGCTGTTTTTGATATTGTTATAGGTGTCCCATTGGAAAGCTCTTTCAAGATGTGAAAGAGTTTGCATACAAGGGATTGCTTCGATTCCAAGGGCGTATGCATAATCGTCAATTTCCTTTAATTCGTCAAAGGTATATCTTCCTCTCAGATATCCAAAATACGGTTCGTTTTCTATTTCGTAAGTGTCTTCCGTATAAAGCATACAGAGATTAAGTCCCATAAGAGCCATTTTTCTGAGAAAATATTTAATCGTATCCAAAGAAAGAACAGCGTTTCTCGAACAATCAAGCATAACTCCATTTTTGGAGAAAGCAGTTTTTTCTTCTAATGTAAAATCGCCTTCCCTTGAAACTATGTAGGAAAGTCCTCTGAAAAATTCAGCTTTTTCGGAATAAACGATTTCAGCTTTACCGTTTTTCTTCGTAACTTTAAGGCAGTTACCTTTTTTACAGACAACTTCCATTCCTTCCTTGGAATTTTTGATTTTCAAGTCTTTTAGTATAATGCGAATACCCGTATA
>JAZOCZ010000182.1:0-3271 GCA_045596755.1 Eubacteriales bacterium
ATATCTCATCTTGATTTGATGAGAGCGGTAACTCGCGCCCTTTTGAGAAGCGAGCTTCCTATCGTTTATACAGAGGGGTTCAACCCTCATCCGAAGCTTGTTTTTGCTTTACCCCTTTCAATTTATCATGAAAGCGAATACGAGATTTTCGATATTGCCGTAGAAGACGGAGTTTCTTATGAAACTGTATTTGAAAAGTTGAAAACTGTTTTTCCCGTGGGGTTCGAAATCTTCAAGGTTGCTCCCCCTGTGGAAAAACTGAAAAATTTAGGCTTTGCCAAATATCATATAGAGCTTAAATCCTCTCTCAAAGCAGAAGATATCGAAAACAAGCTTGCGGGAGCTTTACCCGTTATGAAAAAATCCAAAAGTAAAACCGAGATGGTTGATATAAAACCTCTCATTAAAGAATACAAGGTAAACGAAGACGGTTCTTTCGACGTTTTGGTTGTTTCTATGCCACAGACAATTCTCAATCCGTCATACGTTGTTGCCGCCCTTGGTGACGGTGTGGAGGACAGTCAGATAACAAGGCTTTGCCTTTATACAACAGACGGAAAGGTGTTGGAATAATATGCCCTTTGACGCTCTTTATTGTTCCCGTCTTGCGCCAGAGCTGAAAAAATACGTTGGAAGCAGAGTTGATAAAATATTCCGTCCCGAAGCGGTAGAGCTTGATATGCTTATTTATACGCCTATGAGGGAGAAAAAGTTTCTTATTATCTCCGCTTCTATGTCAAGTCCCCGTGTTTCCGTTTTTTCGGGGGAGAGGGAGCATCCTTCTGACCCTGATTCATTTATTATGCTTGTGAGAAAGCATCTTGTTGGTGCGAGAATTACAGACGTTTTTGCGGTTGAAAACGAAAGAGTCATAGTTTTTGATTTTGATTCTGCCGACGAGATGGGATATATACAGAAAAAAAGAATCTATGCCGAAATAATGGGCAAGCATAGCAATATTATTCTTTGCGACGGTGAGGACGTTGTTATTTCCGCTCTCTATCAATCTGATATAACGTCACCTACCCGAAGAATAATGGCAGGTCTTAAATACGAAGAACCACCCAAACAACAAAAACGTTCTCCAAAAGGTCTGACAGAGGAAGAATTTGCTTCCGTTTTGGATGAAAATTCAGACAGACTTTGTCATAAGGTTATTCTTGATAACTTTTTATCCTTTTCTCCCTTAGTTGCGAAAGAAGTCGTTTGCCGTGCCCTCGGGAATACGGACGTTGTTTGCAGAGATGCGGATAAATCAAAGCTTTTTTCGAGTTTTTGCAGTATTTTTGAATGTGAATCCAAGCCTTGTATTGTCTATGACGGTGAGGGAAAAGCTTTGGAAATTTCCTTCGTTGACCTTTTGCAGTATGAAGGAATGAAAAAGGAATATCCCGAATCCTTGTCAGAGGCTCTCAATGTATATTATGAGGAAAAAAGCAAAACGGAACGTATTGCCGCAAGGTCGAGAGATTTGACAAAAACCGTTAAAAATCTTTTGTCACGCCTTGAAAAAAAGCTGGAAGCACAGAAGCATGACCTTTTTGAATGTGCGGAAAAGGAAGAATGCAGACGGGCGGGGGATGCCATAATCGGCAGTATATATATGTTAAAGCAGGGTATGGAATCAGCCGAGCTTGCAGATTACGAAAATGGCGGTTTTATAAAGGTGAAACTTGATAAAAGATTATCCCCTTCAAAAAACGCAGAGCGGTATTATAAAAAATACGCCAAGATGAAAAGGGCGGAAGCCGCATTGATTGAGCAGATAGCTCAAACGGAAAAAGAACTTGAATATATGGAATCCGTATCCGATCTCATATCCCGTCTTGTTACGGCAGAAGATTTTGAGGAGATGAAGGACGAACTTGCGTCGGCAGGATATCTGAAGGGCAGAAGAAATAAAGGGGCTAAAAAGCAAAAAACAAAGCCCTTGAAGTTTGTAACCGCGGGCGGATTCGTTGTCAAAGTGGGGAAAAATAACGTTCAGAACGATGCTTTGACCTTCGGCGCGGACAAAAACGATTATTGGTTTCACGTTAAAAATATCCCAGGTTCTCATACCGTGCTTTACACCGAGGGTATGAATCCTTCCGATGAGGATTTGACGGAAGCCGCAACTATTGCCGCCAAACATTCAAAGGCGACGGAAGGAAGCGTTGTTTCCGTTGACTATACATTGGCGAGATACGTTAAAAAACCGCCTCACAGTAAACCCGGTTACGTAACCTACGATAAATACAAAACGGCTTATATAAAGTTGTAAAACGAAAGGGTGTTTTAACTTGATGAATTTAGGATGTCATTTGTCCGTCGGGGACGGATTTCTTGAAATGGGAACGGTTGCCACTTCTATAAACGCAAATACGTTTCAGTTTTTCACAAGAAACCCTCGCGGTGGTTCTGTTAAACCTATAAATACGGACGATATTTTAAATCTTAATGATTATATGAAGGAAATGGGCTTTGCTAAAGTTGTGGCTCATGCTCCGTTTATTATGAACCTTGCGGCAAAGGAAGAATCCAAAAGGGAATATGCCATAAACGTTCTCGAAGACGATATAATGAGAATGGAACTTTTGCCACAAAATTATTATAATCTTCACCCGGGCGCACACACAGGTCAGGGGGCGGAGGTTGGAATAGAAAAGATAGCTGATGCTTTGAACAGAGTTCTTTATGAGGATATGACAACAACCGTTCTTCTTGAAACAATGACGGGAAAAGGCTCTGAAATCGGCGGTACGTTTGAAGAATTGAGACAGATATACGATAAAGTTCACCTTAAAGAAAAGGTGGGATTCTGCCTTGATACCTGCCACATTTTTGACGGTGGATACGATATCGTAAACGATTTGGAAGGCGTTATTGCGGAATTTGACAGAATAATCGGGCTTGATAAACTGAAAGCAATACACCTCAACGACAGTATGAACGTATTGGGAAGCAAGAAGGACAGACACGCAAAAATCGGAGAGGGAAATATAGGGCTTGATGCATTGGTTCGGGTTCTTACTCATCCTTCTTTAAAAGATTTGCCTTTCGTTCTTGAAACTCCAAATGACGTTGAGGGTTATGCGGCTGAAATTAAACTTTTGAGGGGAATCTGTAATGGATAACCGAGCCGTCAGATACGTAAAAGGCGTTGGCGAGGTCAGAGGAAAAAAACTTGAAAAGCTGGGAATGCATACGGTTCACGATTTGCTTTGCTTTTTTCCGCGAAGATACGAGGACAGAGGAAACGTGAAAAATATATGTGACCTTTGTGACGGTG
>JAZOCZ010000183.1:0-6122 GCA_045596755.1 Eubacteriales bacterium
ACTTGAAAGCCAACCATAACGGCTTACATTACCAAACAAATATGACTTACCTGTCCCCTTTGGTGCAAGCTCTATTAAATTTAATCTTTTTTCAACAAAAGGAAGCAAACGAGTCAACATTGTTAACTTTTGTTCTTCTGTTTCATAGCCATCAGCATTATAGTCAACCGCCCCAAGTATCACGTTCAACCACTCTTGTGTTGAAAACTCTTTGCGGCATTCCTTATATTGCTCTACGTCAATATTATACGGACAGAAATTCTTAAAGGAAATAAGTTTAATTTTTCCATCTTGTGATGCCTTTGCTTTTGATTTAGTCTGTTCATAATCAAACATAATATCAAAATCATCTGGCGAACGGTAGCCAAGTTCTATCATTCCCCAAATATCTCTGCCCTTAACGAGTTCGTCCTTACAATCCTCCCAGACCCCGCTTTCAATGATAGTATCTTTAAAGCCCAATCCAAAATCAGGCAAAGCAAAACTTACGATGCCTGTTTTTATGTCAATATTGACAGAAACTTTTGCCAGGAATTTTACTTTCTCTCCTTCAACAATGATTCTATTTTTTATTGCGTTCCAGTCATCTTTTCGAGGAATAAATTTTTTAACGAATCTCAACAATTCGTCCTTATCAAATTCACCGTCCTCGTCTTCAAATTTCTTCAAAAGCCAATCACGCATAAAAGCTGGTAAGCTCAAAGCTGAGAAGAAGTTTGTCTTTTTTAAGTCCTTATAAACGACCATTTCATCAAAATTGTCTCTTAATTTTTCTACATATTCCATAATTCATTCCCTTAAAACAAATCATCAAAGTCTGATTTCACGCTACCAGTCTTACCTTTCACTTTAATTTCTGCTGATCCAATTAAACTATCTCCGTCATATATTTCAGCCGAATACGTTCCGCCCCTCTTAACTTTTGATAAAAGGAATGTAAAGTGAGTATTATCAATACTTACACCCTGGTATGCAATATCCTTAACTACCATCCTAACATTTTTAATATTAGAAATGTCAGAAATATATAATTGTACCGTTGTTCCCATTTTTGCATCTGCATAAATATCATCCTTGTTTAAGACACGGATATCAATCTTGCTGGTTGTCTTCAGCGTAAGCGTTATAATTGGAACAACCACTTCCTCTAAAGATGCCCCACCATGAACTTCCACATTGGATTTTCTGCTACCACGGAATCTACCATAATCAGCAAGCACGGTGTAACCATTTTCATCGATTGCATTCTCTAAATCATGGTCAAAAACTTTGCAGCATCTCCCCGAATGCTCACCTTTCGTATCAGTTTCGTATTTTTCTTCTTGACTATGTAAAACAGCCAGACGTGATGCCCCGTGGTCGCTTGCAATTACAACTTTTTTACATTTATGCATTGCTAAATCGGAAGAAGCTCTACTTATAACTGAGGCAAGTAAATCTAACTCTTTTGCCAGGTGTATCGGGGTTTTACAATTTTCATAATTGAATCCTCCCGACTCTTCATGCTTTAGCTCGTCCAATTCAGAAAATTTTATTTTTGAAGTAGTCCAACTGTCATAAAACCCTTTATTAATAGAGGTAATTGTCGGTAAATCTGCACGGGCAATTTCAATATTTATTGCCAAACCACGTTGTCGTGAAAGCTCTACAAAGTACGATAAATATTCTACCCCTAACGCATCAATCCAATAAAGGATTGAGCTGCCTTTGTCTTGAATGGAATTAATAATATTATCTCTGGTGTTCAAGTGTGTATACTTGTATGATTTAGCGTACTTATTGACTTTTTCAATAAATGTAGCATTAATAATATTTGTTAATTTTTGGTACTTGTACTCTTCAAAATATTCCGACAATTCTTCCGAAAACGGACCGCAATTAAATATATATTTTTTTAAATAAATAGCCAATGCAGGATATATTTCTTCAAGATTATTAGGAATACCATATTTCGCTATATAATTGATTACCCCCATTCTCTCGTCAAGTGTGTTATCCGTGAAATTATAAATGCTTTCTTGGGGATCAATTTCATTTTCGTGAATAAATAAAGCGATATCTTCAGGAGGAAAATCCTTAACCAGCTTCTTTCTTTCCCCATAAAATCTTTTATGCCTTACATCGAGATGAGAAATATCAATAATAGCTGTAATAATTTTATTTCTAAAACTGTTAAAATCCTCGGTGTTTTCAACAACATACTTAAGATACGAATTTGTTATTTTTTCTCGATAATATTTCAATGCAAGAAAATAAATCCAATTGCAATATTCATAACCGTTTGATTTACTATAAACATCGATATCAAAATCATCGTTGTAGCCATAAGTTTCAAAAATTACGTCTATATTAAAATTGTGCTTTAATAAATCCTTGCAAAGTTTTGACCAAAACAATTCCGAGCCATATTGTTTAGGAAAACTGAAACCCTTCACATAATACTTGATTAAGGCATACGAGTCTGTAAGCGATGTAACTTGAAACAATGATTTATCAAGCATCAAATCTGTAGAAACCAAAACCGTACCAACATGCCCAGTTTCCATGGTTTGCAATAAGCCTTGTATCCCGTTTTGAGTTTCAACACCTAAATCCTTTGAAAGATTTATAATTTTGATATTTGTTTCGGTATTATGCGAGAAAAAAATACGTTGCTGATTTTGTATTCTTATATCGTCGGAAATAACATTAGAAATTTGCGCAGCTACGCCACGAAGAAGTATTACAACCCTTGCATTTCCTAATGTTGTTGATTTCAGCTTGCGTAATACCTTATCTGCTTCTTCAGCACCTCTCAAAGCCAAATATTCCCCAAGTCCGAGAATAACGCATTTATTGGACTTAAAATCAACGTCCGCCGTTCTAAAATTATCAACAAGTTCGTCAATACTTGGAAAGCGTTCTGGGGACGAGCAGAAATCGCTTACACGAACTACTTCAAGCCCTTCTTGTTTTAGTTCCTGAAGTACCGTTTGATAGTCCTCATCTCCAACAACGTAAAAAAATGGGAGCCCTTTCGCAGTTGATATGTAATTGCAAACCGATTTACATAACATTCTTTTTACTTCCTTCCGTTAACAATAATCTTAATGCCAAGTTCAATGTCCTTTTGAACTAATTCTTTTAATTTATCCTTCAATTCTGCATCAGACATTTCATCAATAACCCCTAATGCTTTATCGCTACCACCCGCATTATATTCAGCCTCCGCCATAGCCTTAATTTTATTCTTAATGACGGGACTATCAATCCAATCATAAGGCTCAACAAATGTTTCACTTAAAACATCTCTCACCTTTTCAATATTGGTTAACAATGTCTTATACTCGCCTATTACTGCCTCGACAAAACAGGTGTTTCTATAGTTTTCATCCGCTAATTTTTCAAAGAAGGTTGCGCTTTGAATGAATTCTAACGCATCTTTGATTTCTTTTTCGCTTTGGGTGTAGCTATTCATAATGCTAAAAATACGTTTTGTAGCATCATATAAAGAATCATCAATACAAGCCAAGATTGGCATTGCATACTTAATTGACCAGTCTTTGGGATTCTTACTATTTGTTTTTGCTTTCCACAAATCAAACAACTGACCTTTAATTTGGTCTCTCTTGTATTTTTCAGCTGCGGTCTTTACATATTGATTACTTTGTGTTTCCGTCGCAATAAACAGCTCATAAGTAATGGAATCCCTAATTTTTTCAATTTCCTCCAAAGAGAATCCTTCCAAATATGGAGCATAGATTTCCGCAAAAACCGCCAATTTATTATTTAATAATTCTCTTATCCCAAGGTTGTTATTTTTCAACTCATCGAGAAAATTCTTCATACTGTCGGGCAACAGCTCATCTCTATTTGCAATTTTCAAAAGATATGAGAAGAATCTGTCGAAAATGGGTTTCTTATGGCGTATCGCTTCGCACGAAAACCCAATGAATTTCAGGGCATCTCTCCAATATTTAAACGCTTCATCAATTGTACTTGCAGAAACATTAAGAAGAAGGTTCGTCTGTTTGACAACATCATACTCCGTAATTAACTTCTTAATTTCGTCTTCACCTGTAGAATCATTCCATAATGCCGAGTATTGGACATTAAAAAGTTTCTTTATATCAGATAATAACGCATTTTTTGCGTTGATTTCTTCTGCCAACAAAAGAAGTTTTCCATTTTCAAAACGTCCAAGGAACGATAACATCCCTTTTATGCAATTTTCTGCATTTAACAAATTCTTCAGATTTGTAGCAAGAGAAGGTCTTTGGATTGCTATTTTACCAATCTCGTTCGCAATATTGTGTGTTTCATTGTCTTTACTTTGAACAAGTTTTAAATATTTTTTTACAATATCAAACACGCCTGTCGTATCAACATCTTCCAGACACCAAACTGGATATGCGAACTCACGCATCTTTGCCAAAATAAGACTGGATGCTTGGGCAGGAGATGAACAAGAATTCGCCGTAATACCCCACGCTTCTTCAGTCAAATCGTAGAATGCTTTCTCGGCTTCGGTCATCCTTACAATATATGTGGGTTTCGGTTTCTTAGTTATGTTGACATAATTACCGATCATTTCTGCAAGTTTTTCGGAAGTCATTGATTCCGTAAAACCTTCTGCATTGGTGCAACGATAAGGGTCTGAACTATATTCCTTCAATAAGAAGCCCGTAATGAAAGCCGAAAGATTGGACGGCGCAAAACCGAATTCACTTTCAAGATAATTGTATATCTCATCAATAGAAACTTTCCCGTTTTGATTGACAAAAGCATTGTTTATCATTTTGTCAACAGCATTTTTTATAACAACAATCGGAAGTTGCTGCCACTCATCCACGCACCAATATTTATCACGATTCCAAACCAAGCTGAGAATGGAAGATTTTTCAACCCCTTTAATAAGTCCATTTACTTCCCCATTCAAGATACCATACTTGGCAACTTGCTTTGCCTGTGTGAGTTTTAATTGCGACTCCGACAAGCCTTTTGTAAAATCTAATGCATATCTAAAGCGATTTAAAACATTTGTCTGTAGAATCGTATGTACAGCATTTGCCCCAGTTGCTTTTTCGCCTTCCTGATTTCCGTAAGTATAAACAATAAAATTGCCATCGTGAATTCTATTTTTCCACTCTCTTTCAAGAACTTCTTTCGCCTTACGAGCATTGTCTTTTGATTGCTGATTATTGTTCCCAGAATAATATTGGGACATTGCGGAATATTCGACATATTCTTCAAATGCTTGCAATCCCAAGGGGGTAGATAATGCGTCAATAATCGCAATATTCTTATATGCCTCGTCTGCGATTTTTTCTTTAATAACATTTCTAAAACGAAGTGCCTCATCTTCATCTTTAGCAACCGCCAAAACTGCATAGAAATGCCAATCAACATCTTTATTTTTTAATGCATCCATCACTTTTGCAAAATCTGCAATCGTGACAACGGGCAACGAACCGATATCGGGGTTAATTGCATATCTCAACCGCAGCGCAGGTGTCAAAGACAATGCCGTTGAAATGGACTGCCCTTCTTGAACAAGTTTCAAGGTGGAACTTGCTTTTCTTATATCATTTTTATAACCTTCAATCTTTGCTCCATCGCCAGCTAAAATCGAAGTGGAATATACTTTTTTACCGTCAGCTATAGGAGTGAGAATCAATACTCCCTTATCAACTAATCCTTTTGCTAAACCCTTGCAAGCAGATTCGTATTCGTCTATCCCCTGAAAAGCATAGCACAAATTCTGCTCCGTAGGTTTCAAGATAGAAAGCTGTCCACCTAACCGTTGATCTATTGCTTGCAAAATTAAAATGGTTTTAAGGACAGTTTTTTCCCTTTCATTTAACATTGTTTGCTGCCCAAAGGTATCCAATATCAGCTTAATATCGGAAGTCAAATAATTCTTTCCCTTTTCATAGAAGAAATCCCAGAGCATGTCAACCGTCAATAAAGGATTATCATCCATCGGGCTATAATTTTCAATAAACCATTGGAAAGCGTGTACGTCTTTATCTCCCGTTTTGATAAAGTCGAACATACTTCTTTGATTTGATTGGAATGCAGATGCGATATTTTTCAGTACAAGCGCCGCAACAGGATGAATAGGTAAAATATTTCTCATTACC
>JAZOCZ010000184.1:0-2134 GCA_045596755.1 Eubacteriales bacterium
GGTTGCAACCAGACTAAGTGCCGATACCAGCCCCGCCGTTCCTATATACTTTGTTGATACCTTCAGCACAGAATACAGCCGCGATATCGAAATGACAAGAGGATTGTATTTCGATAACTATTATCTCCAGCTCATAGAGAACGTTTCAAAACTCAAAGGTACTGCTCCCATCATCATTCAGGACAGCAGAAAAGCTATTAACGTAACGGGCGAATTTGACCAATGGGACAGCGTTAAAGTTACTTATACAGATCCTGAAAACGATTGTAATGACAGAGGCGAATTGGGATTCGGAAAGACAGAATATATAAACCGGACAGGCAGAAACGATATTGTATCCGCAAAAGTAACGTCTGATACGAAAAATCTGTATTTCTACGTTGAAACAGAAGGAAACATCTCAATGTACGATACAGACTCCGCATGGATGCAACTTTTTGTAAACACCGATTCAGACGGCTCAAATGGCTGGTACGGATACGATTATGTAATCAACCACGAAGCCAAGAGCCAGTTTAAAACAACCGTTGCAAAGGTTGTGAAAAGCGAAGGTAAGACCACATACTGCTACAAAACCGTAGGCGAAGTTTCATACAGAGTAAAGGGCAATAAAATGATGATTGCCGTTCCCCTTGAAATGCTTGGTGTTTCCGATTACAGCAAAATCAACGTACAATTCAAATGGGCAGACTCAGTTGTTAAAATTTCCAACATGGAAGCATTCTACGAGTTGGGCGACGCCGCCCCCCTCGGAAGACTTAACTTTATTTATAGAAATTATTGAGCAAAACGAAGTTTTGCTCAATAGGCATTAGGGAAGTTGCCTTCGGCAAGGCTCAGCCAAGGCAGGAGGCAGGAGGCAAGAGCGGGACACGGGGACGGGGTCGAAGACCTGCTTCTCCGTCTCGCAAAGCGAGATTGAGAACCGTCCCCTGTGCCGTAATATTTTTCGAACACAGTGAGAAAAATTTCTCAAAAATACCCCAGGCTTTTTTTATTTTCGTATTTACTTTTTGTTGATTAAATGTTATACTCTAAATAAAAAAGGAGATAAAAATATGAAACTTAATTTTAACGTTAAAGGCAAAACTCAGCCAGACCCATACGTTTTCGAAAACGATGGAAAATTTTATATGTACGTAACCTGTGTAAAAGGCGTTGAAGCCTATTCCGCCGACGATCTTTTCGGTGAATGGAAATATGAGGGTATAGTTTGCACCATAGAAGGCCGACATGAATATTGGGCGCCTTGTATTATTAAATATGAAAATGAATTTTATTTATACTTCTCCTGCGAAGCCATAGACCGCCCGCAGACAAAGGATTGTCTTGAATTTCTTTTCGTTGCAAAATCGAAAAATCCTTTAGGACCTTTCACAGACGCAAAACAGCTTTACGACCGATTCACCATCGATGCACACGTTGTTGAGACAGAAGCAGGTCTTTTCCTGTTCTATTCAGAAGACGATACAGATTGTGAAAGAATAGGTACGAGAATATACGTGGACAAGCTCCTCGACCCATACACCCCTGCTAACCTCAAAGTTGAAGTTGTTTCCCCCACCTTCGATGAAGAAATTTTCCAGAAAAACCGTTTTGGTGACGGAAAGGACTGGCATACTATAGAAGGCCCATTCTGGTTTGAAGAAAAAGGTTATCAGTATCTTATGTATAGCGGTGGTTGCTATTTGAACGATACATATCATATTGGCTATGCATCTGCAAAAAGTACAGAACGCGATCTAACGAAGGTTGAATTCAAAAAAGCCGTAAGATGCAGAAAGTTCTGCCCCGTTATAATCAAAAATGAAATCGAAGAAGGAACTGGACATCACAGCGTTATCAATTACAAAGGCGAATGGTACGCTGTATACCATGGCAGAGATATTAAAGCAGAAGAAAATGCCGAATACCATGAAGAAAGAACTGCAAGAATCTGCCGTCTTATAGTGAAAGACGGAAAAATAAAAGCAGAAAGATAAAAATTTTTTTGAAAGTTTTTTTAGTAGTATAACACAAAATTAAAAAAGGGCAATACCTTCGGCTTTTTTAGTTTTTTCACGATTTTTTCATTCATAAACGCATACTATATATAGTATGCGTTTTCTTTTTTAATACTCAAAAATTACAATAT
>JAZOCZ010000185.1:0-2347 GCA_045596755.1 Eubacteriales bacterium
GGCTTTACCCGTCTGTTTGAGCTGTGTAAGTCTGAATTCACTACCGATAGCAAAAGCGATAAATCCAAGAGCTACCTGACTCAAAATGTTATAAGTTGTAACGTCGCTATGACTTATAAAACCGATACCGTGAATATCAAGTTGACCAAGGCAATAAGGGCCGATAAGAATACCCGCTATAAGATATCCCGTAACTGCGGGAAGTTTTAAAACCTTAACCACACGGGACATGAGAAGTCCTGCAAAAATTGCGATGGACAAACTGAAAAGGATTGGCGTCAAACTTGACGTGCTTGCCGCAGACAATGCTATCTGCGTTTCTGTTAATGATTCTGTTAGCATGGTAAAAACCTTCCTGATGTTTAGTTTGGAATAAATTTCAATGCGGAACTTTTTTCCAATTCGGAATGCTGAATTCGGAATTCGGAATAAAGGTAGCTTTTCTCTCTGCGTTCGAAAAGCAATTATATAAAATATTTTTCGACCAACGGGAGAAAAATTCCCTTCCCTCCTGCCTCTTGCCTCTTGCCTTATGGTTTCGACCAACGGGAGAAAAATTTCCTTTATTCCTCATTCCGAATTCCTCATTCCGCATTCCGAATTAAATTCACTTCCGAATTACGAATTGATTATTATTCCAATTTGCTAGGATACCACGTTTTTTCTTTTATTTCAACGTTTATTTGTATACAATTTATTAACCGAATACATTTTTTGCATCATCAATAAGGAGCTGGATTCTGCTATGGTCTCCGTTTTTGACGATTCTTCTCAAATAGTTCATCTGTGAAACCCAGAATTTATAGTTGAAATAAGAGCCTTTTCCATCGTTGATATACGCTTCCTCCCAACGTTCGTTATTGGCAGGAATATCCGCCTCCAGCATATCCTCGAACATATCGATTCTTGCGAGAACGTAATCGTCTGAAAGGGTATTTTTCGAATGATGCTCAAGCCTTGTGAGGAAAAGCGTTCTGAACTGGGAATTCACCTTCAGATATCTGACAGGAACGTTATAGCTTGCATAAGCTTCTGATGAGCCTGTTATTTTCGTAAGCGGGTTTTTCGTTCCGAAGAATCCAAGATCCAAATCGAAGAATATAAGCTTCCATTTTGCATCCTTGTTTTCACGGTAATAACGGATATTATCAATATCCAGATCCCCTGCGTACGCTCTGAAAATATACCAATCCGCCAAACTTTCAACGTCGAGTCTTTCGCAAACGTAAGCATAGTTTTCGGGGTCTTTCATATCTTTCGTTTTTATGAATTTCACCAGTGCGTTCCAGTCCGCCATATCCTCGCTTGTGCCTTTTTCAAGACGGTAACCGTAACGTACAATTGCAACGTCTTCAGGCTTTGTATTATGGTGAGATGCAACGAAATCTTCGTTAATACGTTCACGGATGAAATAAATTCCCATATATTCATCGTTTATATAGAGTATTGCGGGTCTATAGGATTGAACGAGCAATTTCGTTTCAGCAGAAAGAGCAAGGGACGTTGCAACCTCGTCACGAACGCCTGAAAAATACCAATCCTGCGAACCGCCTCTTATAACAAGATCGGTAAAGGAATCAATATCAAGGTTTTCAAACACCTTATATTCAAGCTTGGAAGCACCGTATTTTCCTCTGAACTTGACTTTAAAACTCTTTTTACTTTCGTATCTGCCTGTAGAACCGAACATGGCAAGTCCGCAATCAACGTTGAATTCCTCTTTCCCGCCCACAAAGAAGGAAAGGTTTATTTCTTTTGTCCATGATTTAGTCGGGTTAGCGTAAATTCCCGAAGAAGTGCTCCATATGTCATCTTCCTTTGCACTGATTTTAAGAACAGGCAAGGTGGACGTTTCATTGATGAAATATGCGCAGGTGACGGTTTTACTTGGGATTTTAATACCGTCATACGCTTTAATTCTGACGGACATATTTTTATCAACGGTAATACCGCCCGTATATTTAAGTGATGTTTTGTCAGGCTCGGAGCCGTCCGTTGTATAATACATCTCTCCCTCTCCCTCGAAGGTGAGAGTAAATGCATTTTCATAAATACCAGCCTTAACGGAAGGAACAGGGTCCTTTGTCAAGGCTTTTTCCCCTTCGCCATTCTCTCTGCCAAAGGAAGGCTTCGCAAAATAAACGAGTTCGTTCCCCGAAACGCCGAAACTGATTTCCGCAGGGCATGAGTCAAAGCATAACGCATCCGCGGGAAGTCCGTCCTTATACGTAAGATAAACGCCATCACCCGAGCTTGAAAGTTTGAAGGGAACTTTTTCACCGTCTGCAGCAATAACGTAAAATCCTCCCGCTTTCAAGGTTACGTCAGGTAATCTGTAAGCAAGTAA
>JAZOCZ010000186.1:0-2346 GCA_045596755.1 Eubacteriales bacterium
CGCTCCAAGGTCCTTCCATCATACAGCCGAGCATACATTCTGCACCGTATTCAGAAGACAGAGCATGAATACGTTCTGCCTCAAAGAGCCCTCCGCATTTCATGAGCTTAATATTTATCATATTTGCCGCACCGCGCTTCAAAATTTCCTTAACGTCATAGTAGGAAAATGCGCTTTCATCAGCCAAAACAGGAACGGACGTATTTTTCGTTACGTATTCAAGTCCGTCAATATCGCGGTAATGAACAGGCTGTTCAACAAGTTCTATATTCATTCCCGTCGCAAGAGCAGCTTCACAAATTTTAACTGCATCCTTTGCTTCCCAAGCCTGATTCGCATCAAGTCTTACAGGAATATTTTTTGGAATCACAGTAGAGATAGCTTTGATTCTTTCGATATCTTCTTCAGGTTTCGTTCCCAACTTGACTTTCAAAACGTCAAATCCGTCTTCAAGAGCGGAAACCGTATCTCTTATCATAACGTCAGGCGAACCAAGGCTGACAGTAATATCGGTTTTGAGACAAAAATCGCCTTTTCCGCCCATATATTCATATATGGTTTTACCCTCTTTTTTTGAAAGCAAGTCATAAAGAGCTATATCAACAGCCGCTTTCGGAGAGCTGTTATGCTCCATGCAATCTCTTACAAAAGGCAAAAGAGAATAATCAAGTTCAACGCCAACAAGGCGAGGTTTTATATATTCCTCAACAGCGTAAATAATAGAACCCACAGTATCCCCTGTAATAACAGGAGTTGGCGCGCAGGCACCGTATCCGACAAGACCTTCATCGGTTTTAATTTCAAGAACGTAATCACGGATTACGTCAAGTCTTCTTTTTGCCGTTACAAAAGGCACCTTCAGGGGCATATCTTCGGGATAAATTTTAACGTCTGTAATTTTCATAACATTTCTCCGCTTGATGAAAATTTATATTTGCAATTTTATTATACTTCATAAGCATCAAAAAGTCAATATATTAAAAAAGGTTTTATTTTACGGTTTATCTTGACAACCAACGGGGAAAATGATATTCTATACTCAGTACTTTTAAGGTGGGATATCAAAAATGACGGAATCGGAACTCAAAGCAAAAATAAAAGAAAGCAAATGCGGATTTTTTGTTTTTTACGGTGACAATGAATACTTAAAGGATTATTATGCATCTATTCTCAGAAAAGAAGTAGCAGGGGATGATTTTAACTATTCCCGATTCGAAGGTGACAGTTTTTCTTTTTATGACATGGAAGGATTTCTCGGTACTTATTCTTTCATGAACGAGCGAAAAATGCTTGAAGTTTCAGACCCCAAAATCCTCAAATGGAGTGAAAAAGAACAACAATCTTTCATGAGTCTTTTGGAAGACGGTTTTGAAGACGTTACGGTTTTATTCATTTATCGGAAAGACGAATTCGAATCAAAGTTAATTCCTCCCGCAAAAGCGTCTGCGAAACCTACCGTTCAGTATGAACTTGCGGTTTCCATGGGGAAAAACTGCTTTTTCGTTGATTTTCCCCAATCGGACACAGCAAAACTTACAAATTGGATAAAACGTCATTTTGAAAAGGAAAATATTCCTCTTTCCGAAGATGCGCCTCGACACCTTATAGATTATTGCGGAAGCGATATGTATGTTTTAAAGGGTGAAATAGACAAACTTTGCGCCGTTTGTGAAAGCGTCTCAAAAGAAGAAATAGAAAAATATTGCTGTTCCAACATAGAATATCAGACCTTCGATTTATCCGAAGCGTTATCGGGCGGAAACGCAAAAAAGGTCAAGGAAATTTTCCTCAATCTTAAATTAAAGAAAGCAGACCCTCTTGTAATAATGGGAACGCTTACGAAAAATTTCTACGATATGCTTCTTGCAAAAGAAGCAAGAAAAGAAGGAATTTCTTCCGCTGTTCTTGCAAAAGATTTCTCCATGAATGCATGGGCGGCAGAAAAACGCATGAGAAGTGCCGCAGGCGTAACAAGTCAATATTTAGAAAAAGCAATTTACGAATGTTCCGAATGCGACAAAAAACTAAAAAGTTTTTCCGCAGACCAATATGCCCATATTGAACTTTTACTTGAAAAACTTCTCCGCAAATAATAAATCCGAAAGGAAATACGATTTGGAAAAGCTGAATCTTAAATACACGGTCATTGTGGAAGGAAAGTATGATAAAATAAAACTTTCAAACATAATTTCCTCTCCCATTATTGAAGTAGGAGGGTTCGCCCTTCTCAACAATCAGAAAAAGAAAAAATATATAAAGACGATTGCAGAATCTTCCAAGCTGATAATTCTCACAGACAGCGATAAAGCAGGCGGATTCATCCGTTCACATCTTAAAGGAATTGTG
>JAZOCZ010000187.1:0-5523 GCA_045596755.1 Eubacteriales bacterium
GGGAGCAAAGTCACCGTATGCACCGTCAAAGCCTATTTGCGTATCGCTCATATCGTAGAGCCATTTATGCATGAAGGACTGAATATTTCCAAGATACGAAGCCGCACCGCAGAAAATCTGCGTGTCACCCGTCCAACCCAAACGTTCGTCACGCTGAGGACAGTCTGTAGGAATAGAAAGATAGTTTCCTCTCATACCCCATACAACGTTTGAATAAAGCTTGTTTACTTCTGAATGGTCACAAACAAAAGTTCCTGTTTCTTCAAATTCGGAGCAGATTACCTGCCCTTTTACGGAAAGGATTTCCAAGTCCTTGTCACAACGGATTTCCACGTATCTGAAACCGAAGAACGTGTGTGTGGAATGGTATTTTTCTATTCCGTCTCCCGATGCTATATAATAAGCTCTCGCAAGAGCGGAGCGGTAGTTTGCAACGTAAATACTTCCTTCGGGGCCGTCGTTTCCACGTGATTTGTCACCGCTGTCGTTAAGCATTTCAGCAACGTGAATCTGAACCTTTGCACCCTTTTCGGCTCTGATTTCAATTTCGGGTCTTCCAACCATATCCTGACCCATATCCATAATAAGAGCTTCGCCTGCTTTAAGGGTTGTTGCTTCGCATCCTTTTCCTACCTTCTTTGACAAAACGTTGATTTTGCCAAGTTCTTTTCCGTTTTCAACAGTGCCTTTATGCTTTACGGCACTTAAGGGAGAGCGGGTAAGGTGAGGACGGACTCTCACGGAAGGGCCAACCTTTTTGAGAATCTGACCTTCGTACTCATATTTGGAAGCCTTTTTCCACGTATGCGCTTCGGGATTCAAATAAGGCTTTGGAATGGTGGAATCATAATATTCACCGTCCCAGATGTCTGCTCTGAGGATAGGTCCGCAGATTGAAACGTCCCAGGATTCGTCAGAGGCAATTGTCTCCGTTTTTCCGTTTTTGTATTGTATTTCAATCTCACCTGCAAAGGCAACGGGACGAACACCGTATATACCGTAATTGATTCTTCCGCTCCACCAGCCGTTTGAAACCTCGCCTACGAAAAGGTTTTCTTTCTCGCAAAGGTCAGTTGCGTCGTATTCGTATTCGTAAACCCTCATTCTGTAATCAGTCCAGCCGGGTTTATACTCGTCAGCGTATCCGTTTTCATCTTCACCGATATTTTTTCCGTTGAGGAAGATGTTGAAAATTCCGAGAGCCGTTGCTCTTACCGTAACCTTTTCAACCTCGCTCATATCAAGAGCAAAGGATTTTTTGGCATAAAGTAAGCCGTCCAAAGGCTCAAAGGGAGAATCTATTTTCTGGTACTTGATACCGAATCCTGCAACCTTTTCGTTTGTTGAGGAATATTCGGAATGGGATATAAGTATGCCTTTTTTCATGCTGAATATCTCCTGTGTGGAAAAATTTTGATTTCTTCACCGATTTTACCATATGCGAAAAAAAAATTCAAGTAGTATATTTTATTTTGCATAAAAATCTTTTCTTAATATTGACAAAAGCAATAGAAAGTGATAGAATGCAATAGAAAGCAATAGAAAGCAATAGAAAGGGAGATAATATGGCATACGTTGAGACTGAAAATTTAGAGCTTAAGGTGCAGTATACAACAGAAATAAAAAAGGAAATCGTTGCTTTTCTCAATAGCAACGGAGGAACTTTGATAATAGGCGTTGATGATGATGGCAAGGTTGTGGGCGTTGAAAACTCCAAGGATATTATAGAACGTATTTCTCTTATGATACACGAGGCTATAAAGCCCGATGCTTCTTTGATTTGCAGCGCGGCAGAATTTATTGAAGACGGAAAAACAATTGTTAAGGTTTTCATAGGCAGAGGCGTGAAAAAGCCTTATTATATTTACGAAAAAGGATTAAAGCCCAGCGGTGTGTATCTTCGTATAAATAATACGTGTCAGCAAGCATCGGAATACGCCATAAAGCAGATGATCGTTTCAAGCGAGGAAAGACCTTTTGAGACTTTGCCAAGCGTGGAACAGGATTTGACTTTTGATTATCTTGAAAGCGTTTTTAAGCGGGCGAACCTTGAATTGAAGCCTAAAACCCTTGGCTTGATAGATTCAAACGGAAGCTATACAAATCTTGCGTTACTTCTTTCCGATCAATGTCCCTTTTCTATTAAGGCGGCAGTTTTTGACAGTGACGATAAGAGCAGTTTTTTAGACCGTAAAGAGTTTGAAGGGTCTCTTGTGCGTCAAGCTGACGAGGCATATTCTTATCTTAATCTGAACAACAAAGTCAGAGGAGAATATAACGGATTGATTCGCGAGGACGTTTCTGAATACAATCCCCTTGTTTTGCGTGAAGGGCTGTTGAATGCAGTTATACACAGAGATTATTCCCTTAACGGAAATATTCTCATAAGCGTTTACAAAAATCGTATTGAATACGTGTCCATAGGCGGACTTGTTTCGGGAATGACCTACGATGATATGATTCTCGGTGTTTCTCGTTCAAGAAATGAAAAACTTGCTAACATATTTTTCAAGCTGAAATACGTGGAAGCTTATGGAACGGGTATTGAAAAAATACAGGGGGATTACGAATACACAGGGCTTGAACCTCGATTCGAGGTATCTGACAATGGTTTTCTTCTGGTTTTGCCAAACAAAACTTATATCAAAAAAGCAAAAGAAAACCGAACAGACAAAGAAACGGTTTACGATTTTATCGCGAAGTGCGGAAGGGTAACTCGTGCAGAGGTACAAGAAGAATTGGGCTTTAAGCTGACGAAAACAAGAAATATTTTGCTGAGTTTGGAGCAGGACGGCAAAATTGAATGTCATGGAAGCGGAAAAGGAATTTTTTACACCGTGAAGAAGTAACGGATTAGGGCAAAATACTTGACAAAATATGCAAGTAGTGTTATAATTCTTTGATGGATGTGTATAACAATATTTATATAAATATGGAGGAACGACAAATGCATTGGTCGGAGGAAATTGCAAGAAAAATAATTGAAAGGAATCCCGATAAGGAGGAATACGTCTGCGCCGCAGGTATCAGCCCTTCGGGTTCTATCCATATAGGTAACTTCAGAGATATCGCAACGAGCTGGTTCGTTGTAAAATCTCTCCGCCGTCTTGGTAAAAAGGCGAGACTTCTTTTTTCATGGGACGAATTTGACAGACTTCGTAAGGTTCCTGTTAACGTTGCCGCAGTTGATTCCGATATGGAAAAATATATCGGTATGCCATACGTTGACGTTAAAGACCCCTTTGGCTGTCATGAAAACTATGCGGTTCATTTTCAGAAGGAATTTGAAAATTCCATTTCCCATTTCGGTATCGACCTTGATTTCAGATATCAGTCTCAGATGTACCGTTCGGGTAAATATGCGAAATACGTTATTCACGCTCTTAAAAACAGAAAAGAAATTTTCGATATTCTCGATTCTTTCAGAACGCAGGATGCTGTTGAAGGGGAAAGGGATGCTTATTATCCCGTTAGTGTTTACTGTCCTTCCTGCGGCAAGGATAACGTTAAGATTCTTTCCGTAAACGATGATTGCACAGTGGCACAGATTGAATGTACCTGCGGTCATAAGGGCGAATTTGATTTTACAAAGAATTTCAACTGCAAATTGGCTTGGAAAACAGACTGGCCCATGCGTTGGATGTACGAGCAGGTTGACTTTGAACCGGGCGGAAAAGACCATGCAAGCCAGACGGGAAGCTATCAGACAAGCCGTATTATCTCCAAAAAGATTTTCGGATACGAACCTCCTCTTTTCCAGGGCTACGAATTTATCGGTATCAAAGGCTCTGTTGGTAAAATGAGCGGTTCTTCTGGACTTAACCTTACTCCCGCAACTCTTTTGAAGCTCTATCAGCCTGAGCTTATTTTGTGGCTTTATGCAAAAACTGACCCGATGAAAGCATTCAATTTCTGTTTTGACGATGAAATATTGAGACAGTATTTTGAATTTGATAAACAGTTGAACGAGCTTCGTAACGGAACGGCAGATGACAGAATAAAGGATATTATGTATCATTCCTTGCTTGAAGGCAGAGAAATACAGACAGTTCCTACACAGCTTATCGTTTCTCTCGGTTCTGTTGTTAACTTCAACGTTCCAATGCTTGAAACCGTGTTCGAGAAAATAGGAACGCCTTATAAGTTCGAAAACTTCAAGGAAAGACTTTCTCTTGCAAAATACTGGCTTGAGCAGTGTGCTCCCGAAAACGTAAACAGACTCAGAAAAACAAGAAACTTTGAGGTTTACAACGCTCTTTCTGACGAAGAAAAGAAAGAAATTGCTTTGCTTTACGATTATCTTAAAGCAGGCGGATATACTCTTGACGAACTCAATACAAAGCTTTACGCTATCCCTAAGGAAGTGTTCGGGGAAATGGACGATAAGGCTTGCAAAACCGTTCAGGGTGCTTTCTTCAAGAACGTTTATAAGCTCCTTATCGATAAGGAAAAAGGTCCAAGACTTTATCTTTTCCTTTTTGCAGTTGACCCCGAGGGATATCTGCCACTTTTGGACTTCTCCGCTCCTATGACGGATGAAGAAAAAGCCGCTTCCGTTCCCGTGGAAGAAGCAATAGAGGAAGAAGAAAAAACGCCCGAAATTTCCATCGACGATTTCGACAAAGTTGAGCTTACAGTATGTAAGGTTAAAAACTGCGAAGAAATTAAAAAATCAAGAAGCTGTTACAAATTGACTCTTGACGATGGCAAGGGCGAACGTGTTATCGTTTCAAGTATAAAGAATTATTATTCTGCTGAAGAACTCACGGGTAAAAACATCATAGTTATAACTAACCTTAAGCCCGCGAAGCTTATGGGCGTTCAGAGCAACGGAATGCTTCTTGCTGCTTCTCACGGAGAAGATTGCAAGGTTGTGTTCGTTGATGAATCTGTTCCCGCGGGTACGAGAATACACTAATATAATGAAAAATCTTGTAAAAAGAATTTTTGCTTTCGCTCTTTCGATTATCTCCGCTTTCACTTTTTGTGCTTGCGGAGATGACGAGGAACGTATAACCGAATGGCCTTCCGACGCTTTTGATTTTATGGAAGGTGTTCCCGAATTTTTCGGTGAGCAATACAAAGCCGAAATAAGCGAGGATTTTGAAACCGTATCTATATATTATAAGGAAGCAACTCTCGAACAGACCTATGCTTATATAGAACAGCTCAAAGTCTTTGGCTTGGAGGAAAACGTTTCAATGGCTGTTAAAGACGGAAAATACCATTGGATATCAAAAATGGAAAACGGAAAACTTTTCGCCGAGGTTATGTGGTACGATACGGACTTTGAGCCTGAAAGCGGTGAATATGACTACAGCCTTGTTTTGAAATTTGCGGAGTTTTGAGGACGATATGGCTCAGATAAAATGCGAAAACCTTTCTTTGGGGTATGAATCCACAGAGATAGTAAGCGGACTTTCCTTTCAGGTGAACGCAGGTGACTATCTTTGTGTTGTCGGTGAAAACGGCTCGGGAAAAACGACTTTGATGAAAGCGCTTCTTGGTATACACAAGCAATTA
>JAZOCZ010000188.1:0-18247 GCA_045596755.1 Eubacteriales bacterium
TGTGCTATACTATTTGTGTCAATTTTCATAATTGACCTCCTTCTATGTTTATTTTACTTGCGGTTGGCTAGACCCGCTTGTATTATAGCATAGAAGGTGTTTTTGTTCAACGGCAAAAGCCTCTACTGAACCACCCGCTTAGCGGGTGGTTTTCGGGAACCAAAAAGAAAATTCCGAAAGCAAAAGCTTTCGGAATTTTTTGAGACGTGTTGACAAAAAAGATGCCACTTGTCTTATTGCGGTATCAAGTGATATCGTACAGATTTGGCTTTGAACCAACAATATCCATCAGAAATATCATTGATATCCATATCCTCTTCATCAATCAAGTATAAATACTCATTTTCTTTTTTGAATGTCGCGCCAAACCAATATGGATCAAATTCTTCGGGATTCCTTGACGATGTTGAATAAGAGACGTCTCCTGAAAACCACATTTCTATTTTTAATCCCCAGCACCCACCAAATAAAACATAAAGAGAATTTTCATCTTGGTTTACGGTCTCAATAAAAGCATCATGCATACCACCGGAAACGAACATAAAGTTGTCAATGTCCTGACTTGTTTTTATGTCAACATATTCTCTATACAAACATTTTTGATCTATCTGTATACACTGTTTCAGCGAGTTCTCATCGATATCCGAATAATCGGATAGGGGGTCAACGGATCTTAAAAAATCAATGCAGTCATATCCGTCGCTAACAGAAGTCCAACCTTCTGTTTTAATATCGACAATATGAATTTGAGGCTCAAGATATTTATTTTCCTTGTAAAAAACATACTGTTTTACCAGGCGCTTTTTGCCTTGATCCAATACAATATAAAACTGATTATAAATGGAATCAAGATACCTTTGATATTCGTCTTTCGAGTTTGACTTTTTGTAGTAATGTGCAAATACAGGAGATGTGTAAAATGTTCCGTTTTGAGTTTTTACAATAGCGTACATCATAACACCACCTTTCTAATTTCATTATACCACAATTTCTAATATTTTTCAATACCACCGTCAAAAAGGCAAGGTAAAGGTTCACTTCTGCTCCCTTGTCCGAAAATACCGTTTTGCATCTTTTTATTTGCACTAAAATCCGATTTTCAAAAAAGTGAGAAAAACGGCTATTTGAAAATTATTTGTTATCAATTTTCTTTTCAATCGTGATACACGACGAGGTGAGCATTCTCTGTATTCTGCCACAGAGGTTGCGATAGGTTTTGAAGGTTTCTTCATCTATTGTTTTTGTGTTATAAAGCAATTTGAGCCAGCTTTCTGTTTCGGCGCACTCTTTTCTTGCAATTTTGAACTTAGAAAGCATATCCGCAAGGCTTTGGGGATACTGCGCCTCGGTGATATTTACGTACACACTTGACGAGGATTTGCGAAGTTGGAAAACCGTGTTGGAATTGCCGCTGATAGATTTGCAAAGCAGTTCACATTTTGTTGCGAGCTCTTCTGAATACTCAAGTAAAAGATTCTTCGCCATATCATTCTCCTTTCGCATCCTTCGCATCCCAATCACGCCAAAGGTGTGTATGAAATCCGCCGCAGGCGGTATGTCCTCAGCCCGTCAGGGCTGTATGGAATCATCCCGAAGGGATGTATGTTATCAAGCCGACAATACATGCACGCTTGCGCGTGATGCCATGCGCGACTCCGTCGCAATTACATACAATGCGAAAGCGCATTGATTACATACCAAGCCTCCTTCGTCGGCTTGGATAAAAAATTCCGAAAGCTGATGCTTTCGGAATTTTTTGGAGGCGCCACCCGGAATCGAACCGGGGATAGAGGTGTTGCAGACCTTTGCCTTACCGCTTGGCCATGGCGCCATATTCTTTTTTCTGTTCGGTTTTCCTCACAGCGTTGTCTATTATAGCATATTATTTTTCAAAATGCAATACCTTTTTTAAAAAAAGTCGAAAGATTTTCAGAGATTTTTAGAAGCATTCAAAAGAAGGTTCTTTTTTGTACTTTTACGGCGATTCGCCTCGAAAAACTTGACATCACACCACAATTATGATAAAATACAAAAAAGCCAAGTTGACGCAAATAAGTAAATTGTTTGAGGTATCAAATATGAAACGTACGCTCTGGTCATTTATATGTTTAATTTCAGCTCTTTCATTTTGCGGATGTTGTTTAATGTATGAATACATAAATAATGCGGTTGATTCTTTCGACGTTGGATACAGCGACTTTATGGATGAGGCATTTCTTGCTTGCTATAATTGGGACGGAAATTCAGATAACATGAGCATCGAAGTCCCCGAAGCTTACAAAGGAACACCCATTATCGGTTTGGGTGGGTATACGGGCAGAGGAGTCCCAGCACCTTTCAGCATCAGTCTTACCGATACAGCCAAAAACACATTATGTCCTCAAGCAGCACAGTGGACATATGCAAACCATACGGCAAACATAGAAAACTATACTTTTGAAAAGTTCGCATTCAAATTACACGTCAGCAAGAACATAAAAGAAATTGAAAATTTATCAATGGGCGGGATTATTGTTGCCGAATACGAAGAAAAAGGCGAGAAAAAACATACTGTATACGTTTTAACGTGCAACGTGACTTGCGATGAAAACAACAAAACGTTTTATTCCAAAGAAGGAAAGCTATATTACAAAAAAGATAACAAGTTGGTTGAAGATATCGTTTATGAAGATTTTGATTTAGAAAAACACAATGAAAAGCACAAAAATTCAGTTGTTTTTCACAGCGTATTTTAAACGCATACGAATATCCTTATTTTACAAAAGGAGGTATACAAAGCATGACTAAAAAAGCATCGTCCGTTATACTCTTATGTTTAATCATTTCCTGCGTTTTATTATCAGTTATAGTTCTTATCAGCTCTGTTTCATCGATAAGACAAATAAAATCTGGCGAATCAGAAGCCGAAAGCATCAGCTCAATTATCGGGACTGTAATTACAATTTTTGTCACATACGGCGGTTTCATGCTATTAGAATTTATAATTTCTGCTTCAGGATTTTTATTTTCTCTTATTAACGTAAAAATATCACCTATCCCCACCGTCAAGAAAATTTCTTCCCTATCTTTATTTCCTTTCTCCGTTATACTGCTTTCAATAACAGGCATATTTGCATATTGTGTAATCGCCATATAAAAAGGAGTAAAAGCATGGACGTATTATTCAAAAACAGTCACACAAACGACAAAGAGACTGCAAAAGAGGTTTACAGATACTTTTATTACCAGCGTAAACTTTACATAGTTTCTTATATTATGCTGGCTGTGTTTTTTATACAAAACCTGATTTACGCCATTTTAGGTTTTAACTATTCCATAGCACTATTTATTATTATACCAATTGGGGCGTTATTTCCAACATATTGTTACTTTTATCAATTCAACGCTATGTTAAAGCGAACAATAGAAACGTACGGAAAAGAAATAACAACCGAAAAAACAGTTACGGAAGAATTCATACATAACGTCACGGAAACGGGAAACCAAACTAAAATTCCTCTCTGCAATATAAAAGTTGCCATTCAAACCAAAAATCTGATTATGCTTCGCTCACAAGCGAATCTGCTTTATATTTTCAGAAAAGACTCGTTTACCGTTGGCACGAAAGAAGATTTCATCACGTTTCTGAAAAGCAAGGGCATTTGCGTAAAGGGAAAATGACTAAAAAAAACGTCCGCAAGTTCAATCTTCGCGGACGTTTTATATTAAAAGTTTTATTTTTTAAATCTTCTTCCCGTGTTTTCAAGAAACAGACGCATAGCTAAAGTCCAATCCGTCTGGATTATATCATATCCACGGTCTGCAAGCCATCCCCAACCGCCTTCAGGGTCAGTTTAAATTGAATAATCGTCAGAATGCCCTGCGGCTATGCCGATTCCGACATCATCCTTGCCGCTTTGCCGTATATTGATCTTTTTCTGTGGGATATCAAGGATACGAACAGTGTGCGCCACAAGCGATATACCGGAGTCAACAACGACAAAATCTTAAGGAATCTGTCACTTGTCAATGAAATGAACGCAAAAATTCGCCTTCGCTGTATTTTGGTGAATGGGGTAAACACCGATGAGCATCATTTCTCTGCCATTGCAGAGTTTGCAAGCAAAATAAACAACCTTGACGGAGTAGAATGGATCCCATATCACGCCTACGGGGGAACAAAGTCACTCTTCCTTGGCGGCGAGAATAGCGGAAGAAAGGAATGGATTCCAACGCTCGAGCAGATGGAGAAAGCCAAAGAAAGCTTGAAATCTGCCGGTGTTATTTCGTTTTGAAGAGGCATCTTTTTTGTCAATACGCACAAAAAATTCCGCACACGCAAGTATGCGGATTTTTTACTTTTTCTCTTTTCACTAATTCGGCGTGATTTGGACACAATTTTACCATTCACCGTTCTTGACACTAAAACATAGGTATGGTAAAATAAAATTCAAAAGAAGTAACGGAGACATAAATAATGAGAAAAATGTTATTAGTAAAAAGAAAAGGGTTTAATTATTATACCGATTATACTGAACATTATCTTCACAACGCTTTCCAGAATTACGGATATTCTATCGTAAGAGATGACTCAGAAAGTGATTTTTCTGTGATCGTTTATATATCGGAAACAGAAAAATACATGAAAATGATTTCTCCTTTTTTTGATAATTTAAGCGAAAAGGATATTGAAAACTTTTGCAATTTATTTAGTGTTACATTTAAAAGCGAAGTCAAAATGGAAGATTTTGATGAAAGCCAATGCAATTCAATGTATCCTTACAAATTCATGTTGAGCAAGAATCATAGTGCATACAACGAGCCTGCTTATTTGATTGATGCACCGCCAAAGCTTGAACGTAGAACATACGATTGCAATTTTACTACCAACAAGGTCAGTTTAATGAGTTTTGTCAACGTGGGTGGAAGTATTTCAGGCTTGAAAATAATTTTTGATTTCAGCGAAAACGTTGAAGACCTTCAATTATCCGATGCCAAAATATCTTATTACACCAACAAAGAAAACACAGTGTTAGACATCTCTTTTGATAAAAACGATAAAACTTTTACATCAAATATTGATTCTTTTAAAACAGACAAAGGCATTAACCCTAAAAGTACCGTATTGAAAGGCAAGAAAAGGGCAGATGAAGAAGAGAAACATGGCTTTCGATTAAGAGTCTTGCCTGTCAGCAGTAAACATCTTAATTTAAACGGAAAACTGACTATCATATCCCAAGGTATTGAAATATTCAAGGACGATATACCACTTTAAGCACACAAAATGTAAACAAATTATAAATTATGCAGAAAAACACTTGACTATAAAGCAGCTTTACAGTGTACAAAATGCTTGGAGGTGACTTTATATATGAAAATTAAAGAAGTTGAAGAACTGTTATCGGTATCACGAGCTAACATTCGCTTTTACGAAAAAGAAGGTTTGCTCACCCCCAACCGAGAAACGAACAATTATCGTGACTACAGTGAAGAAAACATCAAAGAATTGAAAAAAATTATTCTTTTCAGAAAATTAGGTTTCACGATTGAAGAAATAAAAAAACTGCAAAAGGGAGAAATAAACTTAAAAGAAGCGTCTGCTGATAACATTGCACGTCTTGAAAGTGAAATTGAAAGCCTGAAAGGAGCGTTGAATCTCACTCAAAAATTGGCTGACGAACAAACCGATTTTGATGCTATAGATGAAAACCATTATTTAGAGATTTTATCCGCAGAAGAAAATCAAGGTGCAAAATTTGCAGATATATTAAAAGATTATCTTACGTTTGAAACAGAAGCGTTGAATCTTTCAATGAAATTTGTTTTTTTAACAGACTTCAAGCGTATAAGAAAAAAACATGGAATACTGTTCGCATCTATATTGTTTTTGTTTTTCTGCGTTTTAGGCGGTATTGGAGAAAAATTCCTCCGACATGGCTCGTTCTGGAAAGGATTTTTTGAAGATATTTTCATGTTAGGCGGGCTTTTTCTTTTTACCTCAACGTTATATGTTCTCCATAAAATATCGCCTAAAATCGGTTCGTTTGTTCTTAATGCCATACTTATTTTATGTTTACTTTTCTTAGGCGGTATTTTTTTACTTATCATTATTCTGCTTTTAAACCAGTTGCTTCATTTTTGGTTTTAAAAAATCGTTACGGTGTTACTTTCGTTAACCCTTGACACTAAACCGCAATTATGGTAAAATATCAAAAATTCAAATCAAACCCATAAAAGAGGTCATTTATGAAAAAGAACAAAATAGTTTTTTACGTTTGTTTATCAATTCTCATTATTGCAATGATTACTGCAGTTACTTTGTTCGTATACGAGCTTTACGAGAACAACTGGGTTTTCGATTCATCCTTCGGCAAGAGTATAATTGTAATAATAGGTCTGGTTTTATCCATGGTAAAGCTGATAACGAGGTCGAAGCCAAAACGCTCCCTTCGTTTTTACGAAAATGCATTCAAAGAGCATATTGAAAACGCCTTTTCTTCTTACGATCAAAAAAGTGACAGAAAAGCCTTATTGAAAGCCATTGCACTTTTTGACGAAGATCAGCTTTTAAAGGCCGTGGACAAATTGAACGCTCTTAAAAAGAAATGTAAAAGGTCAGATGATTACAGAGCGGTTCTATTGTTTCTTGGACTTTCTTATTCCGATTTGGAAATGAAAGATAACGCCATAGAAGCATACAAAGAGCTTTTATCCTATGACCCTGCACATTCCACAGCATGGTCAAATCTGGGTGTTCTTTACAAATCTCAAGGGAATTACAAGGAAGCTCTTAAATGCTACGAAAGTTCTGTTACATATAATCCTAACAACGCACAAGCCTGGAACAACATTGCGCATATTCACCTTTCTGAGAAAAATTGGGAAAAGGTTATAGCTCCTGCCGAACGTGCAATTTCCATAAAAGCTGATATGCATCAAGCAGAAACTGCCCTTACAATAGCTTATTTCGCCCTTGATAACAAAGAAAAGAGCAAAACTTATTTCGACCGTGCAGTCATGCATGGGGCAAATGCCCAAAACCTCCAGAACCACATTATAAACCTTGCAAGAGGTAACGCCACGTTAGGAAACGTTGATAACGTAGACGAAAGAGTTATCAAAGCAAACGGATTTTTACAGCGTGACACTGCAATTCCCATGGTAAAAATAGGACTTCCCGCCCCCGATGACGGAAATAAAAGCCGTTTTGGCGGTATGCCCGTAGATAAAAACGTTCCCACAGACCAAAGCGGAAATCCCATGAAGTTACTTGCGGCTATATGGTGTTCCGAAGTGAGAGGAATTCCCGACTTTCCTGAAAAAGGTGTTTTGCGTTTTTACGTTGCAGACAACGATATATACGGTGCAGATTTTGACGACCCGACAGCACAAAAGGACTTCAAGGTTCTTTACGACGAAAACGAATCTGATTTTGATTCAGAACTGAAAAACGACAAATCCATAAGTGAAAGCTTTCCTGTAAGAACCTGTCTCCCCCTTCGTCTCACTCCCACAATGTGCTCCGTTACCGCTTCCGACTACCGCTTTGAAAAAGCCTTGGACGGTGCTTTGAAAAAGGCAGGCTTTGAAAACGGAATAGAAGACGTTGACGGCGAAGATTACGATTACATATACGATGAAAACTCCTACGGAGGACACCGCATAGGTGGTTATCCCGTTTTTGAACAATACGACCCCAAAGAAGAAAAAGAAGAATTTCAAAAATACGACACGTTGCTTTTGCAGATAGTAAGCCATACTGTCGCAGACCAAAAGGGCAGAAATGCTGATGTTATTATGTTTGGTGACTGTGGCGGATGCCAATTCTTCATACCAAGAGAAAAGTTAAGGGTTAAAGACTTTACCGATATTATGTATTGGTGGGACTGCGGATGAGCAAAAACGTAGTTTTTGCAATGAAATCCGCTTTCAGCGGGTGAAATCGCTTATGCGGTGAAATATTGGCTTCGCCAATGTGAAATATTTTGCTTCGCAAAATGTTAATGTAGAAAAAGCTCCCGAGGGAGCTTTTTCGTTTTATTCTTTTGACGTTTGATTCACCATCACTTCGCTTTCGGCTTCCTTTTATATCGGGTTTTACGAGTAGGCGTTTTAGCGATAGCACCGACAAAAACACTTTTAACGCCCGATTTTCTCAAAAGATATGAACATTCCTTAACCGTTGAGCCTGTGGTTACAACGTCATCAATTAACAGTATTTTTGAAGGGATTTTTCCGTTTTCCAGCTTCACCCTTTCCAAATCAACGTAAAATTTATTTCTTACGTTTCTTCTTCGATCCTCGCCCGACAGCTTTTTCTGTTCTGCGCTTCTTCCCTTTCTCCCAAGACATTCAATCAAAGGAAGTCCAAGGTGAAAAGCAACACTCTCCGCCAAAAGTTTTGATTGATCAAATCCTGTTCTTTTAATATTTTTCTTCGTTCTCGGAACAAAACATATTCCCGAAAATTCCTCATTCTTTACAGCTTTTGAAATAAGATACCCAAGATATGAAATTTCACGCTTATCACCAAGATACTTAACCCTTTTAATCATATCCGAGCTTACGTCCTTATAATACCAAAAAAGGAAAAACACCTTTTTGATGCCTGTAAGTTCACAACATTCACATTCTTCTCTTTTGCCGTCGCAAATAGGGCAAGACATAGACAGCATAGCGGAAAACTTTTCAAAACACTCCTTACAAAAAGGGCCTTCTTCCGATGAGTCAATTTCACCGCATATCATACATGACATTGGAGCGAAAAGTCTTAATAAATTATATCCTCGCTTCGTAGATAAATATTCATCCTTGTATCCCAATAAATCTTTCATATTCAGTTGATATCATATCTTCCCCCGAAAGTGTCATTGTTCTGAGGAACGCCTTCTAAATTTTTTTACTATGATAACATCCGTACAAATTCCCAAGCACATTATACTCAATCTTTGAGTGAATATTAACACTCAATTTATGAGTATGTTAAAATTTTCGTAAATAGCTAAATCAGGAAGGGGTTACTTATGGATTACAGAACAAGAATGAGGAATTTACGCGAAGATAACGATTTAACTCAAAAGGAAGCAGGGAAAATCATTAACAAGTCACAGCAAGGATATAGCCACATCGAAGACGGACGAGCTGAATTAAAAATCGCTGACCTTATTACACTTTGCCAATTTTACAACGTAACTGCCGACTATTTTATAGGACTTTCAGAGGAGAAAAATAAATGAATTAAAAAGCGAAAGCAGATATTCAGTATTTTTCTATGCCGTTTTTCCGCTTTTTCTTTATGTTATGCAACAAACAAGATAATTCCCCCCTTTATCTTGACAAAATCAAGCTACAGTGATATAATTGCTCTGTTATATGGTAAAAACAGGTGAACGTTATGAAAATGATGGTTATTTCTCCTAAAAACCGAACCGTATATAATTTCAGAGGCGATTTGATAAAGAAAGCCGTTTCTATGGGTCACGAGGTCATAGTAACAGGTCCCGATTTGGTTGATGTCGATAAGATAGAAGCTTTAGGGGCAAAATTCTTCGAAGTTCCCATGAACAAAAACGGATTGAATCCCAAAGAAGATATTAGATACATGAAGGCACTGGAAGGCATCATAAATTCCGAAAAGCCTGACGCAGTCTTTTGCTACACGGTTAAGCCTGTTGTATACGGTGCATATATTGCTAAAAAATGCGGTGTTAAAAAAATCGTTCCCATGATAACGGGTGCAGGATATGCTTTCACTTCAAAAACCTTGAAAGCGAAGTTGGTTAAAAAAGTCGTTTCTTTTTTGTACAGACGCAGTCTTAATTGTGCTGACAACGTTATTTTTCAAAATCCTGACGATATGGCTCAATTCGTTTCAGAAAAGCTGGTAAAAAAAGAAAAATGCGTTTTAGTGAATGGCTCGGGCGTCAACATGGATAAATTCAGCAAAGCTCCCCTTCCCAAAAAGACTGTGTTTTTTATGCTTTCAAGAGTTATGAAAAGCAAAGGGATACGAGAATATTTATCGGCGGCTGAAACTGTCAAAAGTAAATATCCAGACGTTGAATTCAGACTCCTTGGAGCGGTCGAAAATATACAGGATTCACTATCACGCGAACAGCTTGACCGATATATAGATAATGGAATTATAACCCATTTTGGAGAATCTGAAAACGTAGTCCCCTTTTACCACGCTTGCTCGGTTTTTGTCCTTCCGTCATACAGAGAAGGTACTCCCCGTTCCGTTCTTGAAGCGATGAGCTGCGGCAGAGCCATAATAACCACCGATGCCCCTGGTTGCAGAGAAACAGTAAAAGACGGCGTAAACGGTTTTTTAGTTCCTGTAAGAGATTCAGATTCAATTGCAAAAAAAATGATAGAGTTTATTGAAAATCCGTCTTTAATTGAGAAGATGGGAAACGCTTCTTATGAATACTGTAAAGAAAAATTTGAAGTAGGCAAAGTAAACGAAAAAATGATAGAAATTTTAGGTTTGAAATAAAAAGAAAGGTTATATATTTATGAAACTTGGTATTGTAGGTCTTCCCAACGTAGGAAAAAGTACGTTATTCAACGCTTTGACAAGCGCGGCAGCAGAGTCTGCCAACTACCCTTTTTGCACAATCGAACCAAACGTGGGTATTGTTCCCGTTCCAGATGCAAGACTCAACAAGCTTGCGGAAATGTACAATCCCAAAAAGTTGACTCCCGCAGTTGTGGAATTTGTTGACATTGCAGGTTTGGTTAAGGGCGCATCAAAAGGCGAAGGCTTGGGAAATAAGTTTCTTTCTCATATAAGAGAAGTTGACGCAATAGTTCACGTTGTACGTTGCTTCGAAAACGACGATATCGTTCACGTTGAAAGTTCCGTTGACCCTATCAGAGATGTTGATATTATCAATACAGAGCTTATCCTTTCAGATATGGAAATTTTAGACAGAGCTATAGACAGAGCGAAGAAAGCCATGAAGGGTGATGCTTCCATAAAAGACACCGTTGAGCTTTACGAAAGAATAAGAAAAGCTCTCGACGAAGGAAAATGCGTCAGAGCAGTTGAGCTTGACGAAGAAGAAAAAGACAAAATTTCAGGCATAGGTCTTCTTTCTGGTAAATCAGTTATTTATGCCGCAAACGTCAGCGAAAATGACGTTGCTTCACCCGAAAGTAACCCTCATTTTGCAAAGCTTGCTTCGCTCGCTGAAAGTGAAAATGCGGAAATTGTTGCTGTTTGCGCTCAGGTAGAAGCAGAAATAGCTCAGCTTGACGTGGAAGAGAGACAAATATTCCTTGAAGATTTAGGACTTGCAAATTCTGGTCTTGACAGACTTATTCAATCCTCATACAAGCTTTTGGGACTCATAAGCTTTCTTACCGCAGGCCCTGACGAATGCAGAGCATGGACAATCAGAAAGGGCACAAAAGCACCTGGTGCTGCAGGTAAAATCCATAGCGACTTCGAAAGAGGCTTTATACGTGCGGAAACGGTTTCATTCGACGACCTTATAAACAAAGGATCTATGGTTGCCGCCAAAGAAGCAGGTTTGGTAAGAAGTGAAGGTAAAGAATACGTTGTCAAAGATGGCGACGTAATGCTTTTCAGATTCAACGTATAATTTGTAGAATTATAAACTTTCTTACGCTGAAATCTTGACTTTTGGATAAAAATGTTGTATATTGTCTATAGATGGCAGATTAAACATTTTTTGACATTTTTGCTTTGTGTGGGAAAGGATGTATTATGAAATCTACAGGAATGGTCAGAGATATTGACGAAATGGGTCGAATTGTCATCCCAAAAGAGTTAAGAAAATCCTTTGACTTGAACATAAAAGACCACGTTGAAATATTCACCGATGGCGATTGCATCGTTTTGAAAAAGTACAATCCAGGTTGTACCTTCTGCGGTGCGGTCAGCGATTTGAAAATGTACAAGCAGAAATTGGTCTGCAACAAATGCATAGAAGCGTTAAACTCTGCCGATAATTAAATACAGCAGGCTCAAAAAAACGTTTTTCTGCGTTTTTCGAGCCTTTTTGCTTTTTGTAAAAATATACAATTGTTTTTTGTTGACAAAATCAAAAAAAGTGGTATAATGTTGCATGAGGATTCTTGCTACGTCAAGTATTCAGAGCTACGCTCTATGTGCACTTCATGTGCCTTCGCCATTGAATCGTTACGTGAAATTCTCCTTGCAAGCAATTTTACTTGCGATATGATTTTTTTAGAAATCATCGCTTTTCAAGCATTCAGATCTACGTTTTTTGCGTAGGTAGTACATTTGAGTCATTGAATTGCTACGTGGATTTCCCCTTGCAAGCAATTTTACTTGTGATATATTTTTATATTCTATTTCATTCAAACCCATGAAAACGTTTCACACTATGGGGGTGTAAAGGTTTCGACGGGGATTGTGAAGCGGGATAAGCGAGCAGAAGCGCATGCCTTCTTTAAAACGTGCAAAACTTAAAAATAAACGACAACAATAAAGTTGCTCTCGCTGCCTAATTAGGCGGCTGTCTGACCAAGGAGTACTGCGGCCTCGGTTCAGGCATCACTTAGCAGTGAACGTACTTTCGCCAAAGCTTTGAGACGATTGTATGAATTTATGAAGCTACCAACCGTGAAGGCTGTCGGTTGCCGTCACGCGAGGGAATCCAAATAACCGAATACGCTCGTAGAAGTTCTCGTGAATCGGTTTTCGGACAGGGGTTCGATTCCCCTCACCTCCACCATATTAGCACGATGGTTTTGATACGAAACCATCGTGCTTTTTCTTTATCTAAAAAGCCTTGCGACACAAGGCTTTTCGATGCGTTGGCACAGTATATTAGTTTCATTATATCAAAATTTACTGCACGAGAGTTGAAGTTGGAAGACTTAAACCCACACATTTATGACGCATATATATCACAACGAAACTTTTCCTGGGAGAATAGTTTCATTGTAGTTGGAAAAGTTTCATTGTGACTATAAAAGTTTCAGCGTAATTGAAAAATTGCCCTTTTTGTGGTATAATGAGTAAAAATAGCAATATTATTATAAAATTGAGTTGAGCATTTTGGCAGAAAAGAAAGAAAAGCAATATGTGAGCGATAATGCTCAACTAAACCATCGTGCTTTTTGTTTAATGGAAATCTTCAAAACCTTACGATACAATTTCTTGATAATCTTGATTTTCATTGAGAGAGGATAATTAACAATATGAACAAGAAATATAACAACATAATTCGCAATTTCTTTTCAGATTATGTTACTTGGCTTTCAATCGTATCTGTTTTATTTGTTATCAGTCTTGTTGCAATCATTATCTCGGGTAATGCAAATGGCTTCATTTGGATCATTCCAGTTCTATTCCTCGTCATTTATTGCTTATCTTTTCCTTTATTAATTCTATACTGCAAGGCAAGAAAAGATTTACAAGATAGCAACATCGACAGATTAACCATAAAAATAACTAAAATAGAGCAGGATGACACTTTTGTATTTAAAAACCGAGGTGGCACAACAGTTGGAAAGAGAAAATACCGCATTATTGACGAGAATGGCAATTATTATTTGCTTTCAACTGCAAATGATAAAGATATGATTGCAATGTTTCAACCAGACCCCGCTTTTTCCGTTGAGATTGAGGTTTTAGAAAAATCGAGATTAGTTTTAGGGATGAAACTAATCTATGAGTCGAGAACTAAGAAAGAATCCAAACAGCAAAAAGATAACATAACACATTTTAAAAAAGCATTTTGTCACTATCTTTGATACATCATCAAATCCCAATTTATCAAACGTTTTGTGGAGGTTTCATTTTCCGTTCCGAAGGTTGCAAAACCAATGCAACCATTTGCAACCGTATCAATATTATAAGCCTTTGCCAAAAAAGGTTGACAATCGGTCAAAAATGACCATTGTCAACCTTTTTTCATTTTTTGAAGATAATCAAAAAAACATCAAGCATTAAGCAAACATCTTAATAGACAATGGTGTTATGATACACTTTGATTCAATAAGAAAATATTAACTAAGAAAAACCGCATATTGACAAATATTATTTATATGGAAGTTTATTGTGGCAAACGTACCATTTGTATTTTCACACATTTTTATTTTGTTGAACAAGGTCAACAACAAATCTTGCTTCATCTCCGTAAGCTTTCATATCTGCCTCAATGGCTCTATATATTTCGAGAAGACGTTTTCGAGAAGAAACACCCAACTTACTGTAAATATTTTTATTGTGGAATTTCAAGGTATTTTCCTTAATGTTAAGCACGCTCAAAACTTCTTTAGTGGAATTTCCACATATATAGGCTTCAAAAATTGTTCTCTCCGTTGGAGTTAATTTTTCAAATCCTTGACAAAAACATTCCATTGACTCATCGGAAATCAAGGAATTATTGTCATTTTTTGCTGGCACAGTCTTTAAATCTATAGCATCTGACTGATTTTTCAAAAGCTCCTTAAGGCGTTCATTTTCATTCATAACAAGATGTACGCCCAACAAAAACAATTCACTTATAATATATGATAGTGAAAGAAATTCAAAATCAATGCTGGTCAGCTGTTCAATCAGCCACACCCCGATATTGACAAAGACTGCAATTACCAAAATAACAGAATGAGATAAAGAATCAATGGTTTTTCTCAAGGATGCGTGAATGATAACCGTTACCATCGCAGCAAAATATCCAAGAAGATAGAATAGATAAAGAGGATGAAGCGGTCCGTATGTTTTTACAAGGACGGAAACTCCGTTTACAACAGCAAAAGAAACATCTTTATAGTAAATATCTAAAAATCCCGGACTCGCCGCAATTATAAATACAACTGTTGCAATAGCAAACAGAGAAATAGGCAAATATTTTTTAAACTTCGTATTTGTCGCTTCCAAGATAATCATAAGCATAGCAAAGGGTAAAAACACTGAACCCAAATATGAAACGCGATTTGCCCAAAGTGCTGTTTCGAGGCAAGAAGAAACAGATAAAAAAGTATATCCCATGTTAACAACCGAAACGGATGAAAACAACAAGATAAACCATCGTTTCTTTTTTTTCACCATAAAGCAGCAAACAAATAAAAGCAACAACGAAACGACCGTGGCGGCAAAGTAAACAATAGATAAACTTGCAGCCTTATCGCCCACAGAATTGAATCCCCAGATTCCCAGAATTATAACTAACGGGAAAAATATTCCCAACAAACGTTTCTCCATGGAATTTCTCCTTTTCAATTACCATTCAGCCAGTCAAAAAAAGACAAACCTACACTTTTTTCCCACACTTTTTTTGATTTTTTTCAAAACCCACACTTTTTTTAAGCAAAAGTGTGGTGACATTTAAAAACAATTCATGTAAAATGATAACAAATTATGAAAGATGTGTTTTAAAATTGTTGTGATAAGGTATTATAACACAAATACTTTGTACAGTCAATAGTAAAACGAATCCGATTTAATCAAAAAAACAAAAGCTCGCGCAAGAAAAAATTTTCACCATATTTGCAAGGAGGCAATAAAAATGAAACGCAAATCATTGATTAAATTTTTAAGCATGATGTTGACAGCGATACTTTTGACAGGTGCGGTCTCCACGACCTCGCTTGCCGTCGGAGACAACATTAAAGATCCTGTGATATGCACTTCTTTCAGCGAATTCAAAGCTGCTATGGAAAATGAAGAAATCACATACGTTTCCCTTGGGAATACAGATGAACTGCTTCCCGTTGTTGAAGGCGAAGGCGTTTTAGCCGCTATATACGTGAAAGGAACAAAACGCTTAAATCTCACAGGTTATTCAAAGTTTACCGCCCCAACGACAGGTAAGGTTTACGATTGCCTGCTTCAAGTATCAGGAAGCGAGTTGTACGTTCAAGGCAGCGGTCAGCTTGCGTTTGCTTCGGTAGGAAAGCAAACAAGCAACGCTGTTATCAGAAACATTGGCGGCAGAATTACTATTTACGATGGTTATCTCAGAGGATATTTTCATGCGGGAACATACAGTATGGCGATCTGTCAGGATTATGGTGAGCTTAAAATTTTTGATGGATTCTTTTATTCCGAAAATGGTGATAGCATAAACGGTGAAGATAATTCAACATATTCTGTTTACGTTGCTGACGGTACAGCAGAAATAAACGGAGGAAATTTTTCCACTTCAAATTATGCTAATGCACAGGGGTATGGTTACAGTTTATTTGTCGGACCAAATGCCGACGTAACAATTTCAGGCGGTACCTTCTATGGAATCCAAGTTCCTTATGCTAACCGTTTGAGCGATTATATTTCCGAAGGCCTCGTAATGTCGTACAGTGGCGAGAAGACAGACCCCGCTGAATTTAGCACAATCACGGGAAACATTGAGATTGAAGTATACAGAGAAATTACATCGGTGGACATAAATATTAACGCTCCTTCAAATGGAAATTCTATTAGCAACCGCGTTTACAATATTCCAGAAGGTGCTTATTTCCATACAGCAAACTGGTATGAAGATGGCGTTCCTGTTGATACGAGCGATAAATTCGTTGCAGGAAAATCATACAAAGTTATGATATATCTCCTTACGGATGATAACGCAAAGTTTGCCAACAATTTAACAAGCACAACGATCAATTATTCAAAAGCAAAAATCATCGACTACTTAAACGACAAAGAAATCTCCATAGGACTTGAAATGGATTTCGGCATTTGCCCTGAAAACATTTACTCTGTTGAAGCAACCATTGATCCTCCAATGGAACATTACACACCAGATCAATACGTTTCCTGCGGAAGTGAAGCATACAAACAAGCGTTAGCCGGCGACAATATGTTCGACACTCCATTACAATGGCAAGAATCAACAGACGGAAAAAACTGGTCTGTTATGAAAGCAACAGATAAATTTTCAGTTGGTAAATATTACAAAGTTTTCATTGACCTTATGGTTAACGGAAATTATAAATTTGCAACAAATAGTCAGTTTGACCCACAAGTTAATGCAAAAGTAAACGGAAATACTGCTACCGTTTCGCGTTACACAGAAGAAGACCCAGAAAAGCTTATCTCCGTGTGCTACAACTTCGGTATTCTCAACGATAACGTTATTGAAGAAATTCGCATTGATGGAGTAACTGAACCTATTGTAGGCGAAAAGCCAAGCTATGACTGCGCTATTTCAGGTATCGGTTATACCGTTAATACTGCATATAGCAACAATACATATGTAATAAACGGTATATGCTGGCGTGATACAACAGACGACAAGTGGGTTTATCCCAAAGACACATTCCAGATCGGACATAAATATAAAGTATTCATAGACGTAAAAACCGATAATGGATACGAATTCTACACATCAGGCAACAGCTACAAACCTGCGGGCTGGGGATATATCGACAATAATTATGCAACCTTTGGTGTGCAGAGCGATGCAAGATTTGAGCAGTCTTTATCATGGGAATACACTTGTCAACCCAAAACGATAAGTTCCATTGCAGTAGATGGACTTGAAACACCTGCAGACGGTAACGCTCCCGACTTTAACGCAATGGTGGATTCAGATTATTATACTATCGAAAGCATTATTTGGTACGATTGTGAGAATGACATGGTCGAAATGACTTCTGACGACGTATTTGCAGGAGGAAATCAATATTACGTTCTCATTACAGTAGTACCCACCGAAGAAGACGGAAATAAGCTTTGCAAGTTTGTATCCGACAAGACCACCGCCTCACTCAACGGTGTTAACGTAAAAAAAATCCCAGGCGATAGCTGGCAGGACGTTACTTCGGCTGTAAAGCGGGTGAATATATGGTATACCTTCAAGAAGGCAACAAGTGAAAACGATATGTTCATTTCGGGTCAGGTTAAAACCTTCAAGGATGAAAACGGTGAAGTTGCCGTCGAGCTTTATAAAGAGCACGCATTTACTCCCGAATACAGAACTTATGTCAAAGGAAACAACGCATCCTATCACTTTGCATCCGTTGATCCAGGCACATACACCTTAAAGGTAAGCAAAGAGAACCACGTTACCGCAGAATATACCATAACCGTAACTAACAACTCTATGATACAGAATGTAGAAACATGGCTCTATGGTGACGTAACCGGTGACGGAATTGTAGACTCCACAGACTTTTTAAGAATTAAAGGTCATTTCCTTGGGACATATAAGCTTTCAGGATTAGGACTCCTTTCAGGCGACGTTACTAAGGAGGGAGTTATAGACTCAACAGACTTTTTAAGAATCAAAGGACATTTCCTTGGTACTTATAATCTCTACAAATAATA
>JAZOCZ010000189.1:0-2060 GCA_045596755.1 Eubacteriales bacterium
TGATTATTTTAGTTTTAATCTGTGCAGGGACAAGTTACTTGTTTCAATTGCCAAAAAATAAAAAAGCATACAAAAATTCTTTATATTACGCAGAATTTAAACAAGAGTTTGAAACGTGTATTTTTTATTCTTATGAGTATCGTTTTTATAATTCCGCAATGCGTAGGAAGTTGCCATTGAAATATGTAAAGCAAGAGTCAAATGGCTTTGAATATTTTATATATAATGAAACTATTTATCTATTCCCTGATTTTGATCAAATGGATTGGAGTGAAGATGGAGCTGTATTGGAAGTTGATTATGATGGGGATTGGAAACCTTTTGACGAATCGTATAAAAATCTGCTTTCAAAATTGGAAAATTCTTCAGAATATCCTGTGAAATTGCTTGTTGAAAGAAATATGATACAAATATTTAATTTAAACGAAGTACAACTTCCTGATTGCATTTTCGTTACATGGAGTTATGAAAATGCTTTTGAAAATGAAGATTCACCTTTGAAAATGATTGCTCCAAAAGATATAAATGAGCTTTATGATATGATGCTTCAAACTTCTGATCTGTGCGGAAAATTCAGTTTTTCAGAAGATAAAAGGTTTATAGTTTGGGACTTGTTTGAAAATATCAGGATTGAAATAGGAATGGATTTCCGTGAGGGTTATATTAGCATCCAAAGATTACTTTTTGGAAAAATAGAAAGCGGAATTACACATTGGCATCCTTCAAAATTTGAGATATATGATGATGTTTGTAGCATAGGAAAAAGAGGAAACGTTTTGGTGCTTCGTTCTCGGTGGTTCGGTGACTCAATGTTGTATTCAGGAAGCAAAGAGGAGTGTCCATATTCACCAGACAAAAAGTATCTTTTCGGAAAATACTATTATTTTGAAAATGTTTAAAAAATGATATAAAATAAAGAAAACCATTACACATTTCGATATTTTCCTTGACTGTAATTTATAGAAGGGCAAATACATAGAAATGAGGCAAGGATATGGGACTTAAAGAAGAAAACTCGAAAGCTTATATGGATGACGAACAAATCGTTGAGCTTTATTGGAAGCGGGATGAAAGAGCGTTGGAAGAAACCGACTTAAAATACAAAAAGTATTTATCTTTGGTTGCTTTCAATATTGTTCATGATACGTTGGATTGCGAAGAATGCCTGAATGATACATACGTTGGAGCGTGGAACTCCATTCCTCCTTCGAAACCTAACGTCCTGAAAGCGTTTCTGACGACTATTATGCGCAGAATAGCCGTAAACCGTTTTCATCATAATTTGAGAAAATCCTCTGTTTCTTCCGAAATGTCCGTGTCACTTTCAGAGCTTGAAGATTTTGTTTCTGACAGTACAGACGTTGAATCCGAAATTGATACTGCTATGCTTGGAAAAGTGATCAGTGATTTCATTCGTTCATTATCTGAACGCAGACGATTTATTTTCATGAGCAGATATTACGTTGCAACTCCTATTGATACAATCGCGAAGGATTTGAACGTGAGCAGATCGACGGTGAATAAAGAACTTGCCGCAATTAAAAACGCCCTCAAAGAAAAACTTGAAATGGAGGGTTATACTTTATGAAGCAAACAGAATGGAATGAGGCTTTGAATCATATTGATTCAGAACTGGTTGAGGAATACGTTACACGAAAAGAAAAACTTACCCGTAAGAATAAATATAAAAGTTTGTGGATTCGTTTTGGTGCCGCTGCGGCTTGCATGGCTTTAGTAATAGGAGTGGTCTTTGCGTATAATAATTCCAAAATTCCTGTTTGGGATAATGCTCAATTTTCTGCATCGTATATTGGAGAACTGTTCGGTGTAAAAGATAGTTATGGAGCTACCAGCTCTTATACCAAGGTATATGTACCGAGCGACGAGTATCTTTATATCAATGAAATACCTGATTCAGAATATTTAGGTATATATCAAATCGGATATGCTAAAAAAGACCTTGATGAAACTGAATTCCGTGAGCTTTTTAACAGCTTTATTGACCCATTGGCAAATTCATTAAATTGTGACGTTCCAGAATTTGAGATAAAGAAGCATAA
>JAZOCZ010000190.1:0-4878 GCA_045596755.1 Eubacteriales bacterium
ATTTATTGAATTTTTTTATGTAATAATATTTTTGAAATATTTTACTTATTTTTTCTTTTGTTTGCAATATTTGCACATAACGTTGCAGAACAAGCACAAAACAATATAATCCCAAGAGTCTTGCTTGCACCGTTTATAAAACTTAAAATAACCAAGAAGGCACTTATAACAAGTCCTATAATTGAAGCAACAATACCAATAGTAGCAACGTTGTTTTTCTTTTCGTTTTTCATGATCATTTTCCTTTACTGATTTGGTTTATAAATTAGGATACTAATTTTTTCTTTTAAACAATGGCGAAAAAGTATTCAGTTATAGTTTCAGGCGATTCAGCCATACCGTTTTTTATCCACCATTTAACTGTTCCTACAAACGATGAAACGATATGATTTTTCCAAAAATCATCAGGAACGTTACATTTTCTGCGTGAATCAAAAAGGTGGAACTGTTTTTCTATAAGAAGATTCAAATTGTTTTTGAAGTAACCAAGAAAGAGGTCGTCGTTTTTAGATGATAAGAGTATAGTAAGGTTGTTATCGTTTTTTTGTATATGACGGAACAAATGGAGAAAAACAGAATCCTCTCCATCGCATTTGAAAATGTGAAAGTGTTCATTATGAACGTTTTTATCGGAATCAAATATATGGCAAAATAATTCCTCGCAAAATTCTTTCAGCAGATAATCCTTTGTTTCAAAATGTGCATAAAACGTTGCTCTGCCAATATTCGCTTTTTCAATTATTTCACCGACCGTAATATGATTAAAATCTTTTTTTGAAAGCAAATCCGTGAATGCTTTAAATATAGCTTCTCTTGTTTTCTTTTGGCGTCTGTCCAAAATATTCTCCCATACAATTATTAAAAAATGTTCAGTATTGAACTTTAGAACGCATTTGTTTGTTGCACTTCCAAGTTGGGTCGATATAATAATATTGGACGTTGCGTTCTGCAACATATACATTATACTATAAAAAATATTTTAGTCAATGGGGTAAATATGAAATCCGATAAAAATATTCTTATTGTATTTTTTTTAAATATGACATTCTCTTTGTTTGAATTCATTGGTGGAATTCTTACGGGTAGTTGTGCTATTTCTTCCGATTCTATTCACGATTTTTTTGACGCTTCAAGTATTGGTCTTTCATATTGCTTTGAAAAGAAAAGCAGGAAAGCTCCTGATGAAAATTACACCTTCGGATACGGAAGATATTCATTGGTTGGTAGTGTCACATTGACTTTGATTCTTATTTTCAGTTCTTTATTTATGATATATCATGCTATTGAAAAAATAATAACCCCAAAGTCGATAGATTATGAAGCAATGATTGTTTTTGCAGTTATTGGTTTTTGCGTTAACTTTTTTTCAGCGTTTTTTACTCGCCACGGTGAATCTCTTAATGAAAAAGCTGTAAATCTACATATGATAGAGGACGTTCTTGGATGGGGCGTTGTATTGGTTGGTGCGGTTGTAATGAAATTTACCGATTATCAAATTATCGACCCTTTAATGTCAATCATTGTTTCTTCTTTCATACTTTTTAATTCAATAAAAAATATAAAAGAAACTATAGGAATATTTCTTGAAAAAAAGCCGACCAATATTGATATTCAAGGAATCAGGAAAGCAATTTGTGAAAACGAAAAAGTTTCCGATGTTCATCATATTCACGTATGGAGTATTGACGGAACGAATAATTTTGCAACAATGCATATAGTGACGGACTTTGATATATTTCCTTTAAAAACAGAAATAAAAGGTAAATTGAAAAAATTAGGAATTTATCATTCGACGTTGGAATTCGAAAAGAAATCCGAACAATGTATTGAGAAAACATGTGTTATTGTAAATTATAAACTATGCCATCATCATAAACATAAATAGCTTCAAGGCAATAATTGACAAAACTACTTGAATTTTTATAAAAAATCCCTTATAATATACGTGTAATATATTATGGGAGATTTATATGAGAGGCAAAAAAACATTTTACAGTGAACTTGCATTTGTTATTGGTATTGTTATTTTAGCTGTTGGAACGGCTTTTATGGCAAAAGCTGATTTCGGTATGTCAATGATTGTTGCACCTGCGTATTTAATACATTTGAAAGTATCGAAATATCTTCCGTTTTTCAGTTTCGGTATTGCTGAATACGTTTTTCAAGCATTTTTACTTTTTGTATTGTCCGTTTTGATGAAAAGGCTTAAAAAAAGTTATTTTATATCCTTTGTAACGGTTTTTGTGTACGGAATATTGCTTGATTTATCCATGGATATTATGACCCTTATAACCGATGAAGGCATTGTTCTGAGAGGCATATTTTATATACTCGGAATGTTTCTTTGTGCTGGTGGTGTTGCGTTGGTATTTCGTGCTTACCTTCCACCTGCGGCTTATGATATGTTTGTCAAGGAAATTTCCTTGAATTACAAATTGGATATCGGAAAAGTCAAAACCGTTTATGATTGTTGCAGTTGTTTGCTTGCTATAATTTTATCTTTTTTATTCTTCGGATTTGGTTCTTTCGTTGGAATCGGCTGGGGAACGGTTCTTTGTGCTGCAATAAACGGTTTTATAGTCAGTATGATTGGACGTATTCTTGATAAAACGTTTATTTTCAAGGATAAATTGAATTTAAAGGACAAACTGAATTAAAGGTATAAAAAATGATAGTTTTGATAACAGGCGCATCGCATACAGGAAAAACCGCTCTTGCACAGAAATTACTTGAAAAATATAAATACCCTTATTTATCTATTGACCATTTAAAAATGGGACTTATCAGAAGCGGGAATACGAATCTGACACCAATGAGTGATGATGAGGAACTTACAAATTATTTGTGGCCTATTGTCCGTGAAATAATTAAAACCGCCATTGAAAACAACCAGAATCTTATAGTTGAAGGATGTTATATTCCTTTGGATTGGAAACAGGATTTTGAAAGGGAATATCTTGAATCTATAAAATTCTTTTGTCTCGTAATGAGCGAGAAATATATAAAAAATAATTTTACTGACATTAAGATGTATGCATCCGTAATAGAAAAGCGGCTTGACGATGATTACTGCACAGTGGATAGCATATTAGCTGATAACGCAAATATATTAAATCAAGTGCATAAGCATAAACTGAATTATATTCTCATAGATGAAAGCTACGACGTAAATATTGAATTGTAAAACGTCTTGGAATACAGAGTCGAATAATTGAATATACATAAAAGGAAGAAATATTAAATCGGGAGGAAAGCGTCTTGAAAAAATTTCTTTCTTTTTATTTTAGCTTGTATATCATATTCATTTTTTCGTTTTGTTTTCCTACGGACGTTTGTGCCATTGAAGGAGAACAAAGGTTATATATCTCAAAAACAGGTGAGATGTGGAACGATTACGTCAATATGATGAATATCGTTTTCCCAGGGGGAAAAATATCGGGTCTTTATTATCATAAGCTTTATGCGGAATATGACCCTGACGTAGGTGGGTTTGTAATAATTGATAAAGTACCGTCTCACGTTTCATATACCAAAGAGGTTGGACTTGCATCATTCGGACTTTGCTTTTCATATAATCCCGAATATAAAGAGGGAAACGAATTTGGAAAAAACAATTTCAAGGTTTGGGATAAGCTGAGGGCGGGGGACGTGCTATATCCTCATGGAATGGATTTCACAGAAAAAACAATTATATCCCAAGGAAAGCTTTCTGATGGCACTTTGAAGACCAACGCATATTTCTCCGTCGTTTTTTCAAAAAGGGAGAAAGAGCCAACTGCTTTTACTGGTAAAAAAATCGTGGCAATAGGTGATAGCGTTACATGTAATGGCGGATGGACTGAAAAAGTCGGAGATATGATTGGCTGTGAAATTATAAATTCAGGCGTCAGTGCAAATAGAGCAACAGAGGTTTTATTGCGATTCGATGAAGACGTTAAGGCTTATTCACCTGATATCGTGTTGATAACGTTAGGAATAAATGATTGCGTTCAGTATTATTACAGCGATAAAACGGTTTATAATTTTAAAAAAGAACTTCTGGAACTCTATAGAAAATGCAATGAAATAGGTGCAAAGGTAGTTTACATAACGCCAAATAATATAAAAACCGAAAAACTGAATTATGACAGATACAAGGAATACGGTGGACTATCAAACTGTTATCCTAAATTTATTGAAATGATAAAAACTGTGTCAGAAGAAACCAATTCCTATTTCATAGATATATATAGTTTTTTTGATGATACTGAAAAATTACTTTGTGATACAGTTCATCCAAATAAGGAAGGTTATGATATTTTTATATCCGTTATATCAAAGCATCTTATCTCTTATGCGGACAGAATATGCGGTGAATCCATAGAGGGATTTGCTTTAACCGGAGAGGAAAATTTCGAGATAGCAGGGGATGATATTTATATAAACGTTTGTTCTGTATCAAAAATCAAGTCTTATTTTTGTAACGAAATTGAGGTTCTAAAAAACGACAAAACTCTATCCGACAATGAAAATATTTCAAACGGTTGTATTATCTATTGGATAGATAAAAACGGAAGTCGTAAAGATTGTCTTTATATAAATATAAACTGAAATTTGGCTGTAAAACAATTGTTTTACAGCCAAATATTACTTAAAGTTCTTCAATAATAATTTCTGCATCTGTTTTTGGGATGAGTAGAAAACTAACGAGTAAAAGCGAAATAACAACAAAAATTAAGTTCATAAGCACGTATATTTTAAAATCAGGACTGACGAAAGAATCGGTGAAAGGGATTTTTAAAAGGGAAGGTATCATTTTGGAAAATCTTTCAAAGGTCAGGTTTTCAAAGGTCATAATGCTTTCTCTTGAGAAAAGCACAATAGATGAAATGTATTGTG
>JAZOCZ010000191.1:0-12171 GCA_045596755.1 Eubacteriales bacterium
GGGTATTACTTACGGCAACACCGTCTTTGTAGACAGTTACGTAAACAACTTCGCTCATCTGACCTGCGTTCATACCTTCAACAAATACGTAGTATCCATTGCTTGCGTTTGTGAATTTGCTTGAATCAATAGTCCATTCACCAACATCACTTGATACTTTAACTGTCAACCCTTCGATGCTGTCTGCCCCGATCTTGAATCTGAGTCCGATTGATTCTTCAAGATTAAGACCAGCACCCTTCCATGAAACTGTAGGATTATCGATCTTTGTATATTCAAGATCCTGAACAGTTTCAAGCGTGCGGTTTTCGTGAGTTCCCCAGGATTTTTGTGTGTCTGTAAGGTTGGCATTTACAAGATCATCTGTTTTGTAGTTCATATAAACCTGTGACGATGCACCATAGTTCAACAAATCAACGAGGAGCGTTCTGAACTCTGCGTATTGTTCATCACTATACTTGGAAAGCATATTGTAGCAATACATCGCTACACTGTATTCTCTCGTTTCACTAACGAGCTCATTACCGTTATGAGCTGCGTGTAACGTTGCGTATATCGTGTCGTTCATGTTGTGAGGGATTATGTCAACAAAATCAAATACGTATTTTCCGTCAACAACCTTGTAATCCCTTACAATAGTTTCTACGCCATTTAAAACAAACACAACGTAGGGATTTTCGTATCCGTTGTCTGTAATCAACGATATGTTTACTTTGTAGTTGATTGTTAAATTGTCCTGCAACGTAAGCGATGCGCCTGCAAAAGCAAGATCTTCTATAGGTGTATCTATAACAGCGTTGCATACAGAACAATGAAGTTCTTTTGATCCTTCTTTTTCTTCGGGAGTATGACCTGTTGCATCAACGTAGGAATCAACGTATTCGTCATCACACTTTGTACATTTGTGAGTTGTGTAACCTTTTTCTGTACACGTTGGAGGCGTTACTGTCGCTTCGTGAGCGTGACCCACTGCAGGTATCGTTTCTTTTATAACGTAATTGCAAGATGTACAGGATTGAACTTTCAAGCCTGATGTTTCGCATGTGGGAGGTTCTTTAACTTCCCACTCTCCAAGGGTGTGACCCGTTGCATCAACATAGGAATTGACGTATTCATTATCGCAATTTATACATTTATGGGTTGTATAACCTTTTTCTGTACAAGTTGGAAATGTTACTGTTGCATCGTAATTATGACCTGCGGGAATGGCTTCTTTTATAACGTAATTGCAGGATGTACAGGACTGAACTTTCAAGCCTGATGTTTCGCACGTGGAAGGTTCTTTAACTTCCCACTCCCCAAGGGTGTGACCCGTTGCATCAACGTAAGAATCGACGTATTTGTCAGAGCAATTTGTACATTTATGGGATGTATAACCCCTTTTTGTGCAAGTAGGAGGTACTACAGTTGCTTCGTAATTGTGATTAAGTGCGGGAATGATTTCTTCTTCTGTGTAATGACAAGATATACAGGACTTAACTTTCAAACCTTCCGTTTCGCATGAGGGGGATACTGTAATTATCCATTCGCCAAGGGTATGCCCTTTTGCATCAACATGAGAATCAACGTATTCGTCACCGCAAGCGTTACATTTATGCGTTGTATAACCCTTTTCCGTGCAAGTTGGAACAATTACCGTTATATCATAGTTGTGCCCATTTGCATCAACGTAAGAATCAATGTATTCATCATCGCAATTTGTACATTTATGGGTTGTGTAACCCTTTTCTGTACAAGTTGGAAGTGTTACTGTTGCTTCGTAATTATGACCTGTTGCGGGGATTGTTTCTTCTTCAACGTAATCGCAAGACGCACAGGATTTAATTTTCAAACCTTTTTCTTCGCACGAGGGAGTGTTTATAACTTCCCATTCGGACCATTGGTGCGTGTGCCCAAAGTGAATTATTGCATTGTTTAAGGGCTCATTGTTGGTTCCGACTGAAATTTCATTCCATTGTTCCACAGCCCAACCGTAATAAACGTCTGTCAACTCAGAGCAAGCGTTGAACGCATTTTCCCCGATGGTTGTAACTGATTTTGGGATTGTTACGGACGCAAGGTTTGAACAACCATCAAATGCATAATTGCCTATGCTTGTTATTCCGTCTTCTATGATAACGGAAGCGATTCTATCTTTTGGTGAATACCAAGGAACATCAGAAGCTGAAACAAAATCCACCATGTTGCCCGTTCCTGAAATGGTAAGAACGCCTTCGGAATCAAGTATCCAACTTAAATTTTCTCCCAAATTACCTGAAATGGTTTCTATGGTCGTAGTTGCAGAATTAGCATAACCATAAACTCTTTTGAACGTTGCTCTCGTTGTGCCTTTAACTGTTCCTTCAACCGTGGAAAATATCAGTTCGTCACATGAGATAACTGTGTCAAGCACTTTAAAGTCAATTTTGATAACAAGTTCTCCATCATTTTTGAGCCCTTGGTACGTTTCGCCCGCTTTTGAGTTGGGATAACTGAGCAGGTCAACGAATTTACATTCATATTTACCCGCTTCATCGTATTTTACGATTTGCTCATAACGAGATAATTGGGTTTCCTCACCATTAAGAACAGCGGTGTACATTGGAGTTTTGTACATCAAAGCATCCATCGCAACACCTTTCTCGGTGATAACGCCTTCAACCTTTGATGGATCGAACGTAAGGAAAAATTCCACAGCGTTAAGCTCTTGCTTAATGTTTTTAACTGTGATGAAAACGGAAATGACGTCACCCCGCGTTGCTGTTGCCGGCACTTCCACATCAAGTGTGAAATCTGCAGCTTCAGGTGTAACTGTAGCTTCGGCTGTGCTATCGGAATTAGCGGCTTCAGTTTCCGCTTTCACCCTTGTTGAATCAAAAGTGAATCCGAAGACGGAAAGAAACATAAAAACTGCTAAAAAAGCACATAATGCTTTAATTACAGAAATTTTCATAAAACCTCCATTATGCAGCATCCTACCACGAACAAAAGCCATTGGGATTATCCGTTTTCCCATTTGCATCGCGAATGGCTCAAGCGAAATATAGCACTCTGCATCATTTTTTATTTCCTCTATTATAAAATAATAACACAAAAATTGTATGTTGTCAATATTTTTTATTTAACTATTGATTTTTTTACGTTATTGTGATAATATGTCACAGTGAGGTTGAGTTTATGGTAAATTTGGGTAACTCCTGGGACGGTATTCTGAAGGAAGAATTTGAAAAAGAATACTACTTAAAGCTGAGACAATTTTTGAAACAAGAATATTTCGGTGGGAAATATAGAATTTTCCCTGAAATGAATAATATTTTCAACGCTTTACGTTATACGGATTATAATGACGTTAAGGCTGTTATTCTCGGTCAGGACCCTTATCATGGATTTGGGCAGGCTCACGGGCTTTGTTTCTCCGTTCAAAGAGGGGTAACTCCGCCTCCGTCTCTTGTTAACATATTCAAGGAGCTTAATTCTGACATAGGTATTCCGATTCCCAAGCATGGGGAGCTGACAAGCTGGGCGAAAAGTGGGGTTCTTTTACTTAATGCCGTTCTGACGGTGAGAGAAGGATTGCCTGCGAGCCATAAAAATTCAGGCTGGGAAATTTTCACGGACAGAATAATAAGCATTTTGAATATGCGTGAAAAACCAATTGTTTTTATGCTCTGGGGAAGCTTTGCAAAGAGCAAAGCGGAGTTGATTGACGGAAATAAACATCTGATTTTAACCGCAGCGCATCCCAGCCCTCTTTCCGCATATAACGGTTTTTTCGGATGCAAGCATTTTTCACGTGCAAATCATTTCCTGAAAGAACGGGGAATGGAAGAAATAGATTGGGAAATAAAATAATGAAACAGAATAAAAATATAATTCTTGCATCAAAATCTCCAAGACGCAGGGAGCTTCTTGGTGTGTTAGGTGTTGAATACGAATGTGCATCTCCCGACGTTTTTGAGCGAGGTCTTGAACAGGATAAAGGGGAAGAGGTTGTTCTGTACAATGCACTGACTAAAGCAAGAAGCTTGAAAAAAGCAGGTTTTGCTGTCATAGGCGCAGATACAGCGGTTTATTTGAATGGTAAAGGCTTTGGAAAGCCCAAGGACGAAAAAGAGGCTTTTCTGTTTTTATCAGAGCTTTCCGGTAAAACTCACAAGGTTTATACGGGTGTTGCCGTGGTAACTGATGAATGCGAAAAAACTGCAGTTGTCACAACGGAGGTTGCGTTCAGAGAATTATCAAGAGAGGAAATTTCTGATTATATAAAAAGTAAATCTCCCCTTGACAAAGCAGGGGCATACGGCATACAGGATTTTGGCAGTGTATTTGTCGAGAGCATAAAAGGTGACTATTTCAACGTTGTGGGACTTCCTGTAGAGACGGTTTACAGAATGCTTTTGGAATGTAAGGTTATAGAATATTAAGGAGGACGGATTTTGGAAAAAAAATCGGTTTCTGTTAAAGAAAGAATAATAACGTTTTGCAAAGGGCTTTGGATTGGCGGGTCTTTATCCGTTCCAGGCGTCAGCGGTGGCTCAATGGCGATGATATTGGGGATTTATGATAAGTTGATTTTTTCGCTGAATTCCCTGTTTAAGCCAAATAAGGATAAAAAAATAAACAAGCTGGAAAACTTCCTTTTCCTTCTTGTTGCAGGCCTTGGCGGAGTTATCGGTCTTCTGACCCTTTATAAGCTTATAAGCTTTTTGATGCTTAAATTCGGTTTGCAAATGAGCTTTTTCTTCGTTGGCACGGTAGCGGGCGGTATCCCTCTCATTTTCAAGGCTGCAGACGTTTTGAAAGTCCGTTTTTCCGATTTCGTTTGGATATTATTAGGAATAGCGGCTGTTGTGGGACTTATGTTTTTGCCTGAAGGAATGTTCAAGGGCGGAAATATAGCCATTAAGATATTAGGCGGTGCTATTGCCGCGGCGGCTTTGGTGCTTCCAGGTATCAGCGTGTCCCAGATGCTTCTTACAATGGGACTTTATACTTTTGTTTACGATTCCGCATCGAATCTTGATATTTTACCACTTATACCCTTTGGAATTGGTCTTGTCCTTGGCGTTGTTTGTACGTCGGGCGGTATGGAAATTTTAATGAAGAAGTTCAAACGTCAGACATATCTTGCGGTTATGGGATTCGTTATCGGTTCCGTCGGCGGACTTATCAAGGATGCCTTGGGAAGAATTATTGTGAAAATTTCCATGGACAAAGACGGAGTTTCGTTTACAAATATTCTTTCGCAAATTGCGAAGGACGAGGACGGCAACATCTGCCGTTCACTTGAACAGGGCGGGCTTATTTTAAAAGAAGAAATAACAGTGCTGGTATGGGCTGCTTGTGCGATTCTCGCTATTGTTGGCTTCGTTTCGGTTTACGCCCTCAGCATTATGGAAGATAAAAAATCTAATATACAGGAGACAAAAAAATGATTGACATCAGACTCGTAAGAGAAAATCCAGAACTTGTAAAAGAAAACATCAGAAAGAAATTTCAGGATTCCAAACTCCCATTGGTTGATGAGGTTCTTGCTCTTGACAAGGAATCAAGAGCTGTAAAGCTTGAAGCTGACACCCTTCGTGGCGAGAGAAACAAAATATCCAAAGAGATTGGCGGACTCATGGCAAGAGGCATGAAAGCGGAAGCGGAAGAAGCCAAAAAGAAGGTTACGGAAAAGTCTGACCGTCTCTCCGAGCTTGAAGCTAAAGAAGCAGAGCTTGAAGAAAGAGTCAAGACAATAATGATGACTATACCTAACATTATAGACGACAGCGTTCCTATCGGCAAGGATGACAGCGAAAACGTTGAAGTAAAACGTTACGGTGAACCCGTCGTACCTGATTTCGACGTTCCTTATCACACGGAAATTATGGAAGCGTTTGACGGCATTGACCTTGACAGCGCGGGCAGAGTTGCAGGCAACGGTTTCTATTACCTTATGGGTGATATTGCAAGACTTCATTCTGCAATGACCGCTTATGCAAGAGATTTTATGATAAACAAGGGATTCACATACTGCATTCCTCCCTTCATGATTCGTTCAAACGTTGTAACGGGTGTTATGAGCTTTGCGGAAATGGATTCCATGATGTATAAAATCGAGGGTGAGGATCTTTACCTTATCGGAACGAGTGAACATTCCATGATCGGTAAGTTTATCGACACAATCGTTCCCGAAGATAAGCTCCCACAGACTCTTACAAGCTATTCTCCCTGCTTCCGCAAGGAAAAGGGTGCTCACGGTATTGAAGAAAGAGGCGTTTACCGTATTCACCAGTTTGAAAAGCAGGAAATGATTGTTGTTTGTAAGCCTGAAGACAGTATGGAATGGTTCGACAAAATGTGGAGCTACACCGTAGAGCTTTTCCGCTCTCTCGATATTCCCGTTCGTACTCTTGAATGCTGTTCAGGTGACTTGGCAGATTTGAAGGTTAAGTCTATCGACGTTGAAGCATGGTCTCCCCGACAGAAGAAGTATTTCGAAGTTGGTAGTTGTTCCAATCTGGGTGATGCTCAGGCAAGACGTCTCAAAATCCGTGTTGCTGGTGCAGACAAAACTAAATATTTTGCACATACGCTCAATAATACCGTTGTCGCTCCTCCTCGTATGCTTATAGCTTTCCTTGAAAATAACCTTAACGCTGACGGAAGCGTTAATATCCCCGTTGCCCTTCGTCCCTACATGGGCGGTATGGAAAAGATAGAAAAGAAGTAAGAATTTAAAGTTCAACTTCTGTTCCTGCTTTTTGCAATTACAAACCATTTATAATGTAAAACTCCGCTGTTGCAAAAATCCACAGCGGAGTTTTTTAAATGTATTAAAAAGTATTGATTTTTTATATTTTATATGTTAAAATGAAAAATGTATTGGTATAAATGTATTTTTATATTAAAAAAACAGGAGTAAGTTATGAAAGGTATAATACTTGCAGGCGGTTCGGGCACAAGACTTTATCCATTGACGAAGGTGACGTCAAAACAGCTTTTACCCATTTATGACAAGCCAATGATATACTATCCTTTATCTGTTCTGATGATGGCGGGGATAAAAGAGATACTTATTATTTCCACTCCTCAGGATACTCCCAGATTCAAGGAGCTTTTGAAGGACGGAAGCCAGTTCGGAATTGAATTGAGCTATGCTGTACAGCCAAGTCCCGACGGACTCGCTCAGGCGTTCATAATCGGTGCGGACTTTATTGGGAATGATACTGTAGCCATGGTTTTGGGAGATAACATTTTTGCAGGTCATGGACTTAAAAAACGTCTTTTGAACGCAGTGGAGAATGCGGAGAGCGGTAAAGGGGCAACTATTTTTGGCTATTACGTTGACGACCCTGAACGTTTTGGTATAGTTGAATTCGACAAAGACGGAAAAGCGATAAGTATTGAAGAAAAGCCGGAAAAACCCAAATCAAATTATTGTGTTACGGGTTTATATTTCTACGACAACCGTGTTGTGGAATATGCAAAGAGCTTGAAGCCGAGCAAGCGAAACGAGCTTGAAATTACGGATTTGAACAGAATATACCTTGAAAACAAAGCCTTAAGCGTCGAGCTTTTAGGTCAGGGATTCACGTGGTTGGACACAGGAACACACGAAAGTCTTGTGGATGCAACGAATTTCGTTAAAACCGTTGAAACTCATCAGCACAGAAAAATAGCCTGTCTTGAAGAAATTGCATACCTTAACGGATGGATAACTAAAGAAGACGTTATGAAGGCTTACGAAGAATTGAAAAAGAATCAATACGGAGAATATCTTAAGGACGTATTGGACGGAAAATACATAGATAAGTGAGGATTGAAAAAATGACTATTATAGTAACAGGCGGTGCAGGTTTTATAGGAAGCAACTTCGTTTTTCATATGCTTGAAAAATACCCTGATTACAGAATTATCTGCCTCGATAAATTGACTTATGCGGGAAATCTTTCGACTCTTGCATCCGTTATGGATAACCCGAACTTCAGATTTGTAAGAGCGGATATCTGCGACAGAGAAGCAGTTTACGCATTGTTTGAAGAAGAAAAACCAAACGTTGTTGTAAACTTTGCTGCAGAAAGCCACGTTGACAGAAGCATTGAAAACCCCGACGTTTTCCTTCAGACCAATATTATCGGAACATCCGTTTTGCTTGATGCTTGCAGAAAATACGGCATTGACCGCTATCATCAGGTTTCCACAGACGAGGTATACGGTGATTTACCCCTTGACAGACCTGACTTATTCTTCACAGAAACAACGCCTATACATACAAGCAGTCCTTATTCATCATCAAAGGCAGGTGCGGATTTGCTCGTTCTTGCGTATCATCGCACGTTCGGACTTCCTGTTACAATAAGCCGTTGTTCTAACAACTACGGACCTTACCATTTTCCTGAAAAGCTTATTCCTTTGATGATAGCAAACGCTCTTAATGATAAGCCGCTCCCCGTTTATGGAGAAGGTAAAAACGTTCGTGACTGGCTTTACGTTGAGGACCATTGTAAAGCTATTGACCTTATTATCCATAAGGGTAAGGTTGGTGAGGTTTACAACGTAGGCGGACATAATGAAAAGCAGAATATTGAAATCGTTAAAATTATTTGCAAGGAATTGAATAAGCCTGAAAGCCTTATAACGTACGTTACAGACCGTAAGGGACATGACCTTCGTTATGCAATAGACCCGACGAAAATACATAATGAACTTGGTTGGCTTCCCGAAACCAAATTTGAAGAAGGTATCAAAAAGACTATAAAATGGTATCTTGAAAACCGCGAATGGTGGGAGAACATCATATCGGGCGAATATCAGAATTATTACGAAAAAATGTATGGAAACCGTTGAGGTGCATTTATGAAATTCTTTGTGACGGGAGTTGGAGGTCAGCTCGGGTTTGATGTGATGCAAGAGCTTATTTTGAGAGGGCATGAATGCGTTGGTTCGGACATTCTTGACGAATGTTCCAACATTTCCGCTCCTTATATTAAGCTTGATATAACCAATGGTGAAGATGTTATGCGTGAAATTACATGTGTTTCACCTGACGTGGTTGTTCATTGTGCCGCATGGACTGCGGTAGACCTTGCTGAAGAACCTGAAAATCTGGAAAAAGTCCGTGCTATAAACGTAAAAGGCACGGAAAATATAGCAAAAGCTTGCCAGAACGTTGATTGCAAAATGATATATATATCTACGGATTACGTGTTCAGTGGAGAAGGTGAAGAACCTTGGTGTGCAGATTGCAAGGATTATGCGCCTATTAACGTTTACGGGCAGAGCAAGCTTGACGGTGAGAAAGCTGTAAGCTCATTGTTGGATAAATATTTTATAGTGAGAATTGCATGGGTGTTCGGAGTGAACGGAAAGAACTTCATCAAAACGATGCTGTCGCTGGGTAAAAAGTACGAAACCCTTCGCGTTGTGTCTGATCAGGTTGGAACTCCTACTTATACCTATGATTTGTCAAAGCTTCTCGTTGATATGAGCGAATCGGAAAAGTACGGATATTACCATGCAACAAACGAAGGCGGTTTTATTAGCTGGTATGAATTTGCATGCGAGATATTTAAGCAAGCGGGAATGAATACAAAGGTTATCCCTGTGACTACCGCAGAATACGGAGTTTCAAAGGCTAAAAGACCCTTCAACAGCCGTCTTGATAAAAGTAAGCTGAAAGAAAACGGTTTTACCCCACTTCCAAATTGGAAGGATGCACTTTGCAGATATATCAAAGAAATTGGAGAATAACATGGGACAGATTAAAGTAACCGATACGTTCATCAAAGGACTTAAAATAATCGAACCTGCAGTTCACGGTGACAGCAGAGGATATTTCATGGAAACTTATAACCAGAGAGATATGGCTGAAGCAGGGCTTGATATGGTTTTTGTTCAGGATAACCAGAGCATGAGTAAGAAGGGCGTTCTTCGTGGACTCCATTTTCAGAAGGAGTTTCCACAGGGAAAACTCGTCAGAGTTATAAAGGGGAAGGTTTTCGACGTCGGCGTGGATTTGAGAAAAGACAGTGAAACCTACGGAAAATGGTTTGGCGTTGAACTTTCCGACGAAAATAAAAAACAGTTTTATATTCCCGAGGGCTTTGCTCATGGCTTTCTCGTTTTGTCCGATGAAGCGGAATTCTGTTATAAATGTACGGATTTTTATCATCCCGGTGATGAAGGCGGACTTCTTTGGAATGACCCCGATATCGGCATAGAATGGCCAATTACTGACGATATGACCGTTTTGCTTTCTGAAAAGGATGCAAAGCAGCCTTTGTTCAAAGATTTGAGGTAATTTTCATGAAGCAGGGATTTTATTTGTTTTTCCATAAGAGAATACCTGTTGAATGGATATGCGTTGCCCTTTCTAATATGGCTTATTTCCTCTATTGCGTAAAATTCTGGTTCAAAAAACTCACGAGAACAAAGCGCAAGGTTGAAATGGACAGGGAAGAAGCGTTGAAAATCGTTGAAGATCTTTATCCATACGTTACTGATAAGGCGGAAGTGATAAATCATCCACTTGACGAAAATATTGACCTTTCCGTAATTATTCCTATTTACAATTACGAAAATCTGATAGAGGGAATGATTGAATCTGTACTCAATCAGAAAACAAAGTATACATATGAGGTTATTCTTGTTGACGACGGTTCAAGACAGCCTGCAAAGGATATTCTTGAAAAGTATAAGGGCAGACCTTTCGTTAAGGTTATACATCAGGAAAACGGTGGTATAGGCGTAGCAAGGAACACGGGCCTTAATAACGCTTCGGGCAGATATTTCATGTTTATTGATTGCGACGATACTGTTCATGACGATATCGTTGAATGTCTTATGTCTGAAGCATATAAAAATGACAGAGATATGGTAATGTGTGCCCATAATTTGTCAAAGGAAAAAGATGGAAAGATCTTTTCCATTACTCCTAATATTTATCCAAAATATAACCTTATGGGTTATAAGGATGGGGATTATCTGTGGAACTTCGCAGGATTGCCCTGGTGTAAGGTGTATAAACGGGAAATGTTTGAAAACATTCGTTTCATCCCGGGATATTGGTACGAGGACACAATTATTCACTTTTTGGTTTTTCGTTTATGCCATTCCTTTGAATATATTCCCGAAGTAAAATATGAATACCGTTGGTATGAAAATAACTTTTCTCATACGCAATCGAAAGCACCTAAACGATCCGTTCAACGTTATTGGATGCTCCTTAGATGTATAGAGGAAACGGAAAAATTAGGACTTGAAAAAGACGTTATTTTCTATAAATTGTTGTTGCGGCACCTTGGCTCTTTTTACTACAGAGATTTGGAAAATATTGGAAATGAAGCCATTGATGCTCTGTATTTTCTTGGGAGAGAGTTGCTTGTTAAATACAGACCTTCGGAAAAATATACGTTGTCTTATGCATTGAAGCAAATCGAAAAAGGCTTACTTGAAAACGATATAGAGCTGTGGAAGTTAGCCTGTCCTATACAGTAAAGATGAAAGCTCCTTGGAGCTGGTATAATGTAAATAAATTTTAAATATTGAATCTAAGTATTGACTTTTGGAACTACTTTGGGTATTATATCAATAATTGGATATTTATGTAATATTTTGTATGAATATAAATATTCGAGCTAAAATTTTGAAAAATGAATCAGGAGGAAAAAATCTGTGAATGATAAGATACAGATTTTAATCGCAATGGTCATCTACATGGCGGTGGTCATTGGAATTGGTGCTATTTATGCAAAACGTGCCAATAAAAACTCAGAGGAATATTTTTTGGGCGGACGTTCTCTCGGCCCTTGGGTAACAGCGATGAGTGCTGAAGCTTCCGACATGAGCGGATGGCTTCTTATGGGTCTCCCAGGCGTTGCTTATTGGTGTGGTCTTGCTGACGCTTTTTGGACAGCCATTGGTCTTGCTGTTGGTACATATGTTAACTGGCTTATTGTTTCAAAGCGTTTGCGTCGTTACAGTGTAAGGGCAAACAACTCCATAACCTTGCCCGAATTTTTCTCAAACCGTTTCCGCGAAAAGAAAAAGACAATTATGTTTATCGCTGCAGCATTTATCCTTATATTCTTCACGGTTTATGCATCCAGCTGTTTCGTAACGTGCGGAAAGCTTTTCTCAACCCTTTTTGGCACATCCTATCATTCCATGCTTATTCTTGGTGCGGCATTCGTTCTTCTTTATACA
>JAZOCZ010000192.1:0-2522 GCA_045596755.1 Eubacteriales bacterium
TCAAATTTTCACAAAGCGAATACGACATTTGCCGTTCGCAAGGACACGTAGTCAGACATTCCGCTACGCGTAAAATACCAAGCAAAACATCGAGAACCGCGTTCAATTTTTCACAAAGCGAATACGACATTTGCCGTCCGCCAGGACTGGAGCGAGTGACGGGAATCGAACCCGCGTAACCGGCTTGGGAAGCCGACACTCTACCATTGAGTTACACTCGCATAAATCGAACATTTGGATTTTACCACACCTACACATTTTTGTCAAGAGCTTCAAAGAAAATAAATGTAACAAAGCCCATTTTTCATTCTTTTTCTGCAAGCAAAAACGGGTGAAGATTCTCCCCACCCGCAGTTTTCGGATATCATTCCCCATCGATCCCCCGTTGTCTCATATACGCTTCGATTTTCTCAAGAGCTGTTTTTTCAATTCTTGAAACGTAGGAACGAGATATTCCAAGAAGCTTCGCCACCTCACGTTGAGGAAGCTCTCCGCCGCCTTTAAGTCCGTACCTTCTTTCAATTATTTCCCGTTCTCTTTCGTCCAACGCATTTTCAATAGCCTTCATCATAACAGAAAGTCTGATGCTTCTATCCACGGTTTCAAGCACGTTGTCTTCTTCCGCAAGAATTTCCATATACGTAAGAGGATTTCCGTCCTTATCCATATCAATACTGTCGTTTATGGACGTTTCATTGCTCAACTTTTTCTGTGCGCGGAAATGCATAAGAATCTCATTCTGAATACATTTTCCCGCATAAGTTGCAAACCTTGCCCCTTTTTCAGCGTTAAAAGAATCTATTGCTTTGATAAGTCCTATTGTTCCAATGGAAATAAGGTCATCCTGCTCTTTCACGTTGGAATAATACTTTTTAACAATATGCGCCACAAGCCTTAAATTGTGTATAATCAGCTTTTCACGCGCTTTTTCGTCTCCTTTCGCTGAAAGCAGAAAAAGGCGTTTTTCTTCCTCCGCAGGTAATGGGTCAGGAAACGAATTTGAACCGTTGACCCTTAAAAAAAGAAATATAAACTTTACCAAAAAACCAAGCATAGCCCCTCCGAAAAATCTTATTTATATATTATATTCGGAAATGCTTGTTCGTTTGACAAAAAACGGGTATGCAAAAAACTTGCATACCCGTTTATTATTACTGTTCGGAAACGTTTCCTGAACGAACTGCTTCGAAATCTTCCTCAATTTCCTTTGAAGGAGCTTTGGTGAGGAGAGAAACTACAACTATTACTATGGAGGAGAAGATGAACGCAGGGAGCAATTCGTAGATGGCAAATGCACCGCCGAGCTTGCTTATACCAAGTTTCCAGAGGAAAACCATTCCTGCACCACTTACCATACCCGCAATGGCACCTGCTTTGTTGATACGCTTCCAGAAAAGAGAGAACAACATAAGAGGACCAAAAGTAGCACCGAAACCTGCCCATGCGAAAGAAACGATTTTAAAGATAACGCTGTCATCATCAAGAGCGATAAGAATACCAACAAGAGTAAGAACCAAAAGTGTTATTCTGGACACAGTCATAACTTGTTTATCAGTTGCATCCTTCTTTATAACGCCCTGGAAGATGTTCTTTGAAAGAGCCGATGCGGCAATGAGCAAGTAAGAGTCGGAGGAGCTGATTGTTGCGGCAAGGATACCTGCCATAACGAAACCAGCGATAATAGGAGGCAAAAAGCTCTTTGACATTGTGATAAAGATACTTTCAGCGCCGCTTGCAGTAAGGTGAGCCGTTGGGAAAAGGTGACGTCCAACGATACCAATAAATACTGCAACCGCAAGAGAAATAACAACCCATACGGTAGCTATTCTGCGGGAACGTTTAAGCTCGGACTCTTTACGGATAGCCATAAATCGAAGGAGAACCTGAGGCATACCGAAATAGCCAAGACCCCATGCCATAGCAGAACAAACAGTAAGAATTGAATAATCCTTTGCGTTGCCCCAACTTAAAATACCATCTTTGACAACCTGAGTATCAGCACCATTGATCTCAACAGTTTCGGGAGAAGCGATTCCCATGAATTCAAAGAAACCGGGAATGCTCTTTGCGTTATCAATAATTGCACTAAATCCGCCTGCGTTAATTACGCCTATAATTACAACCGTAGTAAGGGCAACTATCATAACGATAGCTTGCATAAAGTCAGAAACGCTTTCTGCGAGGAATCCGCCTAAAATTGTATAAAGAAGAACGAACGCCGCACCGAGAATAAGCATTGAATGATAAGATGTACCGAAAAGGGTTGAGAAAAGTTTTCCGCAGGTTACAAAACAGCTGGATGCATAAACCGTGAAAAATATAAGGATGAATGCGGCGGAAATGAGCATTATAGTCTTTTTCTTTTCACGGAAACGGTTCGAGAAAAATTCGGGCAAGGTTATGGAGTTATTTGCCCTTACGCTGTAACGACGCAAACGCTTCGAAACAACAAGCCAGTTAATATAAGTACCGACAGCAAGACCTACAGCTGTCCAGAAAGCGTCAGCAAGACCGCACCAATA
>JAZOCZ010000193.1:0-6886 GCA_045596755.1 Eubacteriales bacterium
CACATAACAGGAGATGGAGGATATAAAACCCCTTGTTGCTTGGAATCTGTGACGATAAACGGAGGAAATATTTATTCGGGTGTGTACGAGTATTATAACGGGACGTTTGATGGTTGCGATATTCGAAATATAATAATCGGAAAAGACGTTGCCTATATTGAAGTTGAAGCGTTTTATGGATGCAATTATTTAGAGCGTATTGACGTAGTCGAGGATAATCAGTATTACGATAGTATAAACGGTGTTTTGTACGATAAAGGATATCCCTGGCCTTTGTATATTCCGAGCTATGCCCAGGTTCCAATAAAGGTTAATTTTGTTCTTGAAAATGGCGAGAAAGTCATGGAACCGAAAACTTATTACGAAAGGTACGGATATAATTATTACATAGAACTTCCCGCACTTCTTGGTTACTATGCGGAAACTCCAACTATTTCGGGGTATGTGGATTCTGTTAGCCTTGAGCTTTCTGTCGTTTATTACGAATATCCTGTAATGGCGCGGGGTGAATGTAATGAAAACATTAGCTGGACTTTATATGAGGATGAATATATTGTTTTTCGCGGTGAAGGTGAAATGCCCGACTATACAAGCGGAAACACCCCTTGGGCTTCATACACAGACCGTATAAAAGTAGCATATATTGGGGAACAAATCACAAAAATTGGCGCATACACCTTTGAGAATTGCAGTAATCTTTCATTTGTGGATTATGGAAAGAATATGACAACCATTGGGAAATATGCATTTTCGGGTTGTACGACTTTCGATTCCTTTAAAATACCTTCAACTGTGGTTTTGGTTTCAGAGGGTGCGTTCACAGGTTGTACGGGCTTGACAGCGCTTACCTTGAACGGCGGTGAGATCGGTGATAACGCATTCAATAATTGCAGTAATATTGCAAACGTCACGGTTGGCAAAGACGTTTCCAAAATAAGCAAGGATGCATTTTCGGGATGCAGTGCGTTGGAACGTATAGAGGTTGCGGAAAAGAATCCCAATTATTGCAGTTTGAGTGGTGCTTTGTACAGCAAAGACAAAAGAGAGCTTATTTGCAAGCCGTTGAACCACAAGCTGTATTTTAAAGTTAAATTCTTATTTTGCGACGGCATGGAAATGGCTGAACCTATTGTTAAAATAATGAAAAGTGGGGATGAATACAACGAAGCTGTTCCTGAAATAGACGGATTTTCCACGGATATAGAGGTTATTTCAGGGAAGGTTGCCGACGAGGATATAGAGATAAACGTTGTTTATTATGAAAAGGATAAATTGGACTATGGCTTTATTGACATTAACATGTCATGGTGCTTGTACAGTGACGGCTCTCTTGTTTTGCGTGGATATGGGGATATGTACAACTATTTGAATCCCTGGGCTGATTATGCAGACCAAATTCTTTCTGTGTATATCGATTCTCAAATCACGAGTGTTGGAGCAAACGCATTTAAGGGTTGCGAAAATCTTACCTTTGTAGATTTTGGCTACGGTATAAGATCTATAGGAAGTTATGCTTTTTACGGTTGTACGTCCCTTTCTTCCATCAAGCTCCCCGATTCCTTGAATACTATTTCAGCAAATGCATTTGTAGGGTGTACAAGCCTTGCAAACGTAATTATTCCCGACAACGTTACGTCCATTGGCGACAATGCATTTTCGGGATGCGAGGCTTTGGCTCAGGTTACTCTGGGCGTAGCTGTAAAAACTGTTGGGCATAACGCTTTTGGACTTTGCGATAAGCTTGAACAGATTTATTTCCGCGGTAAGCCTGCCACATTGGGTGAAAACGCCCTTGGCGCAACAAGCGGTAAATACGTTTTCTATTACAGCACGGTTGAGGACTGGAAGGAAGCGGTTGAAAACAGCCTTTGGAACGGATACGTTGCAATACCTTACGGTGCTATATCCGAGGAAGGAATTGACGGTTCAAACGTTTATATTATCAAGGTAGTAGATAAACATAATATGCCTCTTGAGGATGCGGTTGTAAGCTTGAATTTTGACACTCAATCAACGAACCATGAAGGTATGGCATATTTTGTGAAGCCAGATTCAGTTACGCAATTGATGGTTTACTGCTCCAACCATGTGGATTTTATCGATAATTCATATAAAGCTAACGGTAAAGCAATAATGGACGTTATAGAGCTTTCCGATTCGCCTTCCACGGTTAGCGGAATCAGCTTGAACGGTGAATCTATTGCAACCTCCGTGTCAGTTCTTGATTGCAGTAAGGATGAATTGGTTTCCATAGCCGTTAGCGGTTATTCCAAGTATGCTATTATAAAATATGAGTTGTATCAAGAAAACAGATTGATATCAACCAAACAAGCCAATTACGACGGATGCATTTTCTCCGTCAAGGCGAATGCTTTTGAAGAAGGCGAAACGGTTTTTGTCAAGATGTACACCACCGACGGACAGGTGACGGTATCCGCTTTGAAAATTGACGTTGTCAGACTTGGCGAATTTTCAATAGAACAAATTCTCGGCGAATTTTCCAAGTTTGAGTTTCTGATCCCTTTTGGTAGCTTGGGTGAGGTTCGAATGCCTGTCAATTTCATGCCTCACGGTGTGGAAGATTTTTGCGTTAAGGTTAAAGGAAGATCAGTTTTTATCGGTATTGGTTTGAATATCGGAGATCTGGCAGATAACAAAGAATCCAAATCTGTTATGAATAAGAAAATTGAAGATTCTTTAAAGAAATTTGCCAAAGACGATTCGGGAGGAGAATATACTCTTTGCGGATATATCGAGCTTGAATATTTAGGCAATGGGGAATATTACGTTAAAACCTGCAACGTTCAGCTTGGTATAAAAGCTAAATTGGGCTTCAAGTTACAAGCAAGTTATTTGGGCATAGTAGGCGTTTATTTTAAAGCAAGCTGGACCTTTGGAACAACCGTTGAGCTTAATATAACACGCTATGACGTTAAAGACGCCTTCTTTGTCGATAATCTTGATATAACCGTTGAGCATGAATTTGACGTTGAGGGCGGGGTATATCTGCTTTGGGGATTCGGCTCGGCAGGTCTTTATGCTAACGCAAAATTGGGTGTTACCATTGGTATTATTCCCGAGTTTGAAATGAAAAAAGCGTATATTTCAGGGTCGGTTGGAGTAAGATGGTCTGTATGCTGGGGATGGTGGAAAGGACAAAAAGCCTTTGCAGAAGGAACGTTTTATGCCTGGCAAAAAAATCCCTATGAGGCAGAATCAATTTACGCTGATTTATATAACGTGGCAAGTAGCCCCGATTCCTACGAGCTTAACGATCGTGAATATTTGAAAAATAGAAGCGAATGGTTAAGCGGAGCAGAGGGTTATTTGCAACAAAACGTTTATTATAACGTTGCTCCGAGGATTGTAAGCTGTGGCGACACAACCGTTATGGTATGGCTTGACGATAATGCTAACCGCAACTCACACAACTATCAAACCCTTTATTATTCTGTATACAATAACGGTGCGTGGTCTTTGCCCGTCGCTATAGATGACAACGGCACCTTTGATTGTGAATTCGACGTTTATACGGACGGCGAAAAAATCTACGTTATATATACGGAAATGACTTCTCAAATTTTGGATATAGAGAGCGTTGATCTCGCTGATCAGAACAGTATGAAGGAGTTGATTGGCGGGGTTGAGGTATCTGTGGCTACGTTTGAAAACGGAGCGTTCGGGCCTTCTTTGCGTATTACAGATAATAAAGCTTGTGAGATTCTCCCAACCTTGTCTGTTAAAAACGGCGTGGTTTCTGCAACGTGGGTTGAGACGAACACCATAACGTTGGCAGACGGTAGCTTCGGCAACACAATTCGCTCCGTAGCTTTGGGTGACAACGGCTGGGGCGAGACCACAACAATGAAAACGGAACAAAACTCCATATCGGACGTTGAAGACGTTGTTTTGCAGGGCGAATCATATACGGCTTACGTTGTGGACGGTGACGGAAGCGGTGAGACAAGCAATGACCAGCTTTTGTATTTGATTGATGAAAAGGGTGCTTTGATTCAGTTGGATATGGGACAGATCGGAGGCGTTGAGCTTGCTTGTGTGGCTGGTGTAAAGGTTCTTACCTGGTACAAAGGCGGCAAGATTTATGCAATTTCCGATGTTTCCCGTTCTCCTGCAGGCTTTATTCCCGAAAACGTTTCGGCAGATGAAAAATATCAGTTCGTTACCGTAGGCGACGGTCAGACGATGCTCACCTTCGTTATGGGCAACGAGGATGGAACAGGTACAGATATTTACGGCATTTACGTTGGCGAAAACGGATGCATATCTTCTCCCGTAAGACTTACGGAGACGGACGGATTCATTGACAATTATTCCGTATTCTATGACGGAGAAAAAATAGTAGCTGTTTTCACCGAAACCTTTGCGGCGTATTCAGGGGAAATTATAGATACTGTAAGCCATTTGAGAAACGTGAATATAGAAATATACGCTGATATTTCCGTGGATGATGCTGAATTCGATATTTCATCAGTGGCGTCAGGTGGAATTTTGGAAATGGTATTGAACGTTTCCAACAACGGAGCTAAAGACGTAAACGGATTTACAGTGAATCTGTATGACAATGATAAAAACCTTATTTACACTACGTACGCAAATGTCAAATTGAAATCGGGCGAAATTACAAGTTGTGATATTGGGGTTGTTCTCCCGCAAAATCTGTCATCGGAAGCATACACCATTGAGATATTGCCCGATACGGCAGATTTGGATATGAGCAATAATATTAAGGAGATTTTGCTTGGGTACGCTGACTTCGTCATTGATTCAGAGCAAAAAATCATTGGAGAAAGCAATTATTTGATTGTTTCCGTTACAAACAACGGTAACGTTGAATCCTTGGCAACCATTGAAATATATGCAGGAGATAAGCTTGTTGCAAGTATGGAAACAACGTCTGCCATACCTTCGGGCGTTACATCGGTGTATACCGTAGACATCGGAGCTTTGACCACGAAGGATGACAATCTTGTCGTATGTTCAGTGTCCACGGAAAGCTATGACCCTTGTTTGCTTGACAACAAGGACGTGGTGACGCTTTTCCACATAAACAAGGAAGTTTTTACTACATCCCCCGAACAAATAATAATTAACCCCGAGATTGCTGAAAACGTAGCATCGTTTGATAAGTATTTGCCTTCGGATATAAGCGTAGGAATTACGTCAGGCGGTGAGTATTTCGATAGGGTTGACGGACTTACAGAAGGTGAAGAATACACCTTTGACGGTAAAGTAGTAACTATCAACAAAGGTTATTTTTCGAAGCTTGATTCGGGCATATACACGTTTAGTCTTGTGTTCGACTTTGGGCTTGATGCACCAGTAATGCGTACTTTCACTGTGGCGGTTGCAGATTCCAAGCCTGTACTTTTGAGCGGAAGCGTAAGCATACAAGGCGAAGCGGCCTTTGGAAACAGATTGAGCGCGGATATTTCCGCTATATCTCCTTATACAACGAATCTTGCGTACGCTTGGTCTATTGATGGCGTTACTGTCGGAAACGGATACGAATATCTTGTTTCCGAAAAGGATTATGGAAAAACCGTATTGCTTACAGTAAGTGCAAAAGATGGATTTGTGGGCACGTTTGTTGCAAAGGCGGTTGTGACCCCCGATTCTCCCGTCGTTTTGGAGGCTGGAGTGACAACAATCGTTGTGGAGTACAAGGAAGGTTATTTATACAGTATAGACGGCATAACTTGGCAAAGGGATAACAAGTTTGAAGGACTTTCTCCCGATACAAAATATGTGGTATATCAAAAGGTGGCAGAAACGGAGACTTCCCCCGAAAGCGGAGTGAGCGTTTTGTACGTAACAACAAAGCCTGTGCCTTGTCTTGTTATCAATCCCGATTCATCTTTGGAAAAGGATGATGTATATCTTTATAACGTTGCGGCGAATCAGACTGTAAATGATATTATTTTGAATTTTAATGGCGGTATGATTGAAGTTTGTGATGGAAACGGCAACGTTTTATCGGGCAACGAAACTGCAGGAACGGGATGTACAGTAAATCTTGTTATGGACGGGGAAGTTGTTGATTCTCTTGTTATTGTTGTCAAAGGTGACCTTACGGGAGAGGGAAAGGTTGACGGAACGGACTACCTCAGGATAAAAAATATATTCCTTGGTACTATTTCTCTCGATGATGTGTACCGTGAAGCGGGCGACGTGGACGGTAACTCTAAAATTGACACAACAGACTATCTGAGAGTTAAATCCCATTTTCTTGGTAAATATAATATTTACGAATAGACTTTTTAACGGGCTGTTGTGGCGATTCTTGGTGCAACAGCCCTGTATACTATTGTTTTCACCTGTTGCTGCAAAGACTGAATTGCAAAGACAATATATATCAAAAAATTTGATAGAGAAAGGCTTCGAAAAGGAAAAAGAAATGGGATATGAAGCGGTTTGGGTAGAGGAAAATCTGAGAAATTATAATCCCAGAGGGTTCGAAGCTTCATATCATCACGTAATCGTTGCGGGCCCTGCCATCAATTTACCCGCATTAGAATGCCTTATGGTAAAAGAGCTGGTAAGCGGTGCGTTGGCTCGTATAAAGGGAATTGTGGATTATTCGTATTATGAATGTTTAAGGTGAATGTGGGAAATTGAAAAATTTACACTATCCTCCTGAACGATAAGTGGTTAAAATTATTATTTGAAATGCAAAAAAGATTGACATGTGTATATCGTCATGATATAATATTTTAAAATATTATATAACTTCTGAAAGAGAAAAAACAGGATGGGAATCAAATCTTTTTTCAAACCAGATGCGAAGAAAAAACGGTTTTATAGTCGGGATGACCTTGTGCTTGTCGGTACGGTCAAAAGCATAAATCAATTTGAAGTTTGCTTATCC
>JAZOCZ010000194.1:0-7263 GCA_045596755.1 Eubacteriales bacterium
AAAGAAGAAAAAAGTATCAAAAAAGAAGAAACAAATGTTATTGTTCAATCTTATGAATTATAAAATTTCACTTTTATTATATGCTGACAAAAAGTTAAGTCAATGTAATCCTGAAATAACTTTCTTAATCGTTTGGAGCGATAGCATTTAAAGTTTTTGGGGGTTTGGGGGCTTTTTTCAAAAAGCCCCCAAAAGAAAATCATGTTCTGGCGATTTGTTCGATAATATATACTTCCAGAATATCACCTTGCTTGATATCGGTGAATTTTTCAAGGAATATACCGCATTCGTAGCCTTGAGCAACTTCTTTAACGTCGTCTTTCATACGGCGGAGAGAAGCAATCTTGTCTTCAAATACAACAACGCTGTCTCTGAGGATGCGAACCAATGCACCTCTCTGAACCTTACCGTCTGTAACGTAAGAACCTGCAATAGTACCAATACGTGAAATTTTGATAAGTTCTCTGACTTCAACTCTGCCTATGATTGTTTCCTTGGTGATAGGAGCAAGCATACCTTTCATAGCTTGTTCAATCTGTTCAATACATTCGTAAATAACTCTGTACGAACGGATATCAACCTTGCTGTCGCTTGCCATGCTGAGAATAGCTTTATCAGGACGGATATTGAAGCAAATAATAATAGCGTTTGAAGTGGAAGCAAGCATAATGTCAGTTTCTTTAACTGCACCAACACCTGCATGTATTACGTTAACTTTAACTTCTTCGTTGGAAAGTTTTAAAAGACTTGCTTTAACTGCTTCTGCAGATCCCTGAACGTCAGCTTTAACGATGAGGTTAAGCTCTTTGAGACCGCTTCCAATTCTGTTGAAGAGGTCGTCGAGAGAAACTGCGGAAGATGCTTTGTTTGCTTCTTCCTTCTCCTTGAACTTTCTGTTTTCAGCAAGTTCGCGAGCAAGTTTTTCGTCTTTAACTGCGTTGAATTCGTCACCGGCTTGTGGAACTTCTGAAAGACCTGTTATTTCAACAGGAACGGAAGGACCTGCGGAGGTAACTCGTTTGCCTTTGTCGTCCGTCATAACACGAACGTGACCAAAGGAAGTACCTGCAATAACAACGTCACCCGTTTTGAGTGTACCCGATTGAACGAGAACCGTTGCAACAGCACCTCTGCCTTTGTCAAGTCTTGCTTCGATAACAGCACCCTTTGCAGATCTGTTGGGGTTTGCTTTGAGTTCCAAAACGTCTGCCGTGAGAACAACCATCTCAAGAAGCTCTTTAAGACCCGTCTTTTTCAAAGCGGAAACTTCAACACAGATTGTGTCACCGCCCCATTCTTCAGGAATAAGGTCGTATTTCGTAAGTTCTTGCTTGATATTATCGGGATTGGCAGATGGTTTATCCATCTTGTTTATAGCAACGATAATGGAAACACCTGCAGCTTTTGCGTGGGAAATAGCTTCAACAGTCTGAGGCATAATACCGTCGTCTGCGGCAACAACGAGAATTGCAATATCTGTAAGCATTGCACCTCTTGCACGCATTGCTGTAAATGCTTCGTGACCTGGGGTGTCGAGGAAAGTGATATCTCTGCCATCAACGTTAACGGTGTAAGCACCGATATGCTGTGTAATACCGCCAGCTTCTCCGCTTGTTACGCTTGTATGACGTATAGCGTCGAGAAGGGAAGTCTTACCGTGGTCAACGTGTCCCATAACAACTACAACGGGAGGACGTTCAACGAGAGATTCGGGAGCATCGGGAGTTTCATCAAAGAGGCGTTCTTCGAGGGAAACAACAACTTCTTTTTCAACTTCAATGCCGAATTCTTCTGCTACGAAATAAGCAGTTTCGTAATCTATTGTCTGGTTGATACCAGCCATTATACCCATAAGCATAAGTTTTTTAACAACTTCATTTGCTGCCTTCTTCATTCTTGAAGCAAGTTCGCTTACGGTTATTTCATCGGGAACGGTAACGATAACCTTCGTAGGCTTAGGAGGAATATAGGTTTTCTTCTTGTCTTTTTCCTTATCTCTGAAATCCTTGAAACCGTTTTTGTTTTTATCAAAGCCCTGTTTTCCGCCTTGTTTGTTTTGATTTTTTTTCTTCAGCTTTTGTTTGTTTGATGCATCGGTATCAACGTCAGAAGTGTAACTGTAATTCTTTTCGTCATACTTGGAAAGGTCAGCTTCAACGCTTCCTCTCGTGTCAACAACACGAACCTGTGTTCTGTCCTTTTTCTTCTGCTGTTGCTGTGGATTCTGAGCAGGTTTTGCAGGATTCTTTGTATTGTCCTGCTTTTTGGTGTCAGAAGGCTTTTCTGTCTTTGGTGTTGCTTTATCAGGAGTTTTTTCAACCTTTTCTTCTTTTTTATATGCATCAAAGAATTTCTGTATGTTGGATTGGTTAGCTTGTGTTACGTACTCTAAAACGAAACTGAGTTCGTTATCTTCAAGCGCTGTCATGTGGCTTTTGGGCGTAACACCAATTTTTGAAAGTATTTCAGTAACTTCCTTGGTCTTCATTTCAAGATCTTTTGCCAAGGTATTGACTCTGTATTTTTCTCCGGTTATTGCCATTAAGCATCCCCCTTTATCAGATATTATTGTCGGAATTGTTCTCAGAAATTATTTTTTCCAGTTGGGAAAATACGTCATCAGGTATTTTTGTTTTCAACGCACCTTCAAGTCTACGCTTTTTTTGCGCGCTGTCGAGACAATCACCGCTTTTGCATATATAAGCTCCTCTGCCGTTAGCCTTTCCTGTTACGTCGAGGAACACCGAACCTTCGGCATTCTTGACAACTCGAATAAGACTACGTTTATCTTTATGAGCCTGACATGCAACGCATTTTCTTTCTGGTATCTTATTGTTCTTCATTCTCTTCCACAGATGCCTCCGTGTTTTCTTGAGACATTGTTTTCAAAAGCCCTTCGCTTTTGATATCAATACTGCATTCCGTAAGTCTTACGGCAAGTCTTGCGTTCTGACCCTTAACACCGATGGCGAGGGAAAGCTGGTCTTCGTCAACCATAACTCTGTATGACTTGCTTGCTTCGTCAATAAGTGTTACGGAGTTTACTCTTGCAGGAGCAAGTGCAGAAGCTATGAATTCTTCTGTGTTTTCGTTGTATCTGATTATATCGATTTTTTCACCGCTGACTTCAGCAGAAATGTTATTCTTTCTGATTCCTTTAGGACCGATGCAGGCACCGATAGGATCAACCTCGGGATTGTTGGAGAAAACCGCAACCTTTGTTCTGCTTCCTGCTTCTCTTGCGATGGATTTGATTTCAACAGTTCCATCCTGAATTTCAGGAATTTCAAGTTCAAAGAGCTTTCTTATAAGTCCTGAGCTTGATCTTGAAATAACAACACTTGAACGCTTTGCATCTCTTCTGATGTCGGAAACAAATACTTTGATTCTGTCACCGGGGGTGAGGACTTCACCGGCAATCTGTTCAGTCTTTGGAAGAACTATTTCATGTCCGCCAATGTCGAGAATAACTGTCCCCTTTATAGCATCTACACGGGTAACAACAGCGGGAAGGAGCTGACCTTTCTTGTCCTCGTATTCCTGAACGAGATTTCCTTTTTCAGCTTCAGTTATTGCCTGAACAACAACCTGCTTTGCGTTCTGAATGGATATTCTTCCGAAATTCTTGGGTTTGATTTCTATTTCAACTATATCTCCAATACGGTATTTGGAAGAAATCTTTTTAGCTTCTTCAAGAGTCAATACTGTTCTTGGATCTTTTCTTGGAGGTCTTGCGGGTTTTGCAGGGGGAGGATTTGTTCCGTAAATGGAATCTTCGGATTCAGCATCAACGTCTGCTTCATTGTCGAAATCCTCGTTCATGTATGCATCTTCCCAAGCAGCGTATTCTTCTTCCCATTTTTCCATTTCAGCTTCCCAAGCTGCTTCTACTGCAGCTTCAGCTTCAGCATCGATAACTTCAAGCACCTTGCAGATTCTGATTTTACCTGCTTCTTCATCAATGTTCACGGAAATGTTGGAAAGTCCCGTTTCTTTTTTGTATGCCGTTGCGAGAGCATCTTTGATTTTCTTCAGAAGATATTCTTTTGAGATTTTTCTTTCTTTTTCAAGAATATCAAGAGCCTCAAAAAAATCTTTGGTCATGTCCTTGTCTTCGTTACGCTTCTTTTTCATTTTGTCCTCCGATATTTATTTTTTTAAAAATTATTAAACGTATGCACAAAGTTTGGATATGGCTTTTCTTTCGAAGACGTGAACACCGTTTTCTGTTTCAAACGTAAGGGTTTCACTATCATAGCCTTTTATAATTCCGCCAAATTCCTTAACTTTGTCTATTGCTTTGTAAAGTTTCAATTCAACGTGAGCCTTTTTTTCTATGGCATAGTTGATGTGAGCATCGGTTCTGAGAGGGCGCTCTGCTCCCGCACTTTCAAGCATAAGGCTGTAAGCACCGTCTATTGGATCTTTTTCATCGAGAATACCGTTTATAACTGCGTTAAGTTCAGACAGCATATCAAGAGATATTTCCTCGTCCTTATCTACTGTAACAGTGAGAAGCATTTCTCCGCCTTCTTTGCCAAAGGTAATATCCCAAAGGGTGAATCCTTTTTCAAGAATTGCTTCTTCAAGCAAAGGTCTGACTTTTGTGGCAACACTTTGTTTCATCGTTTTTCCTCCGTATCAAAGTCATTTTGATTATATCAATCATAAAGAGTGGACCGAAGCCCACTCTTTAAAACTCTATCTTAACTTTTACTACAAAGAGTATAACACATCCTTTTAGAAAATACAATACCCAAAATAAAACTTTATGTTTCCGAAATGAAAAGTTTTATTATAAAAAGCATGGAAAAAGGCGTTTGCACTCTGAAAACTACTTAAATATTTGCGTTGAGTTCCAAATAATTAACAACGTCACGAACGGTGAGAAGATTTTTTAATTCAGATTCATCAAATTCCAATTCAAAACGTTCTTCACAAAGCATAACAAGGTCAGCAAGCTCCAAGGAGTTAAGACCTAAATCAGAAATAAGTTCTGCATCCATTGTGATATCATGCTCATTAACGCTCATGTCTTCCACTAAAATAGCTTTAAGTTTTTCAAACATACAAAATACATCGGCATATTTTGCCGAGTTCTCCTTTCGAAATAAATAAAAATGTCTATGTATAAAATGCGTTGCCTTTAATTGGCATAGCAAAAATAATTATATCCATAATATGCAGAATGTCAAGAGAAAAAAACTAATTTCTTGAAAAAATATGCAAGAAAAAAAGTTGAATATTATATGTTTTATTGTGGATAATAATAAAAAATCTGAAAAAAGCAGAGGTAAGAACGTGACAAAAGAGAAATACGTTAAAATATCAACAGAGCGTTCAAAACGTTCAAATATATGTATAAACGTTATAAAAGCATACGTTACAGGCGGATGTATATGTTTAATTGCCCATGGTTTTTTGAAATTATATAACGAAGTTTGCGGAATCGATTTTCGTGACGCAAGAATTCTTTCGACGGTAAGCATCGTTTTTCTTGCAGGACTTCTTACAGGATTTGGAATTTTTGATAAAATAGCAAAATTTGCAGGAGCAGGGACTCTTGTTCCCATAACGGGATTTTCGAATGCTGTAACTGCTCCCGCCATTGAGAGCAAAAGCGAGGGTTTTATAAACGGTGTCGGAGCAAAGATGTTCGTTATAGCAGGCCCCGTTATAGTTTACGGTGTTACTGCTTCCGTTATATACGGGTTATTCTATTATTATTTCGGGGGATAAATGAGTATAATAAAATTCGATGGTGTTTATATAAAGGGGTATGCATCGGTTGTAGGTAAAAACGAGATGGAAGGCCCCATGGGGAAATGTTTTGATTTGTGCGAAAACGATATGCGTTTCGGTGAGGATTCCTGGGAAATGGCTGAATCGGAATTAACACGACGCTGTATAGAAATCCTTCTTACAAAAAGCGGGAAAAAAGGCGAGGAAATCTCACTTATTACGGGGGGAGACCTTCTTAATCAATGTATATCTTCCGCTTTTGCCGTGTCGGGAAATGACGTTCCTTATCTTGGATTGTACGGTGCTTGTTCAACTTGTGCGGAAGGGCTTGTTGTTGGGTCTTTGATGGCTGAAAAATTGAAAAAGGACGTTATTTCTTTTGCATCATCACATTTTTGTTCCGCAGAAAAGCAATTTCGTTTTCCTCTTGAATATGGGGGACAACGAACACCAACGTCGCAGACGACAGTCACGGGAAGCGGAACGTTTCTTTTGTCGGATAGTGGAAAAATAAGAGTTACGGAAGGTTTGATAGGCAGAGTAAAGGATGGCGGTATAACCGATGCAAATAATATGGGAGCCGCAATGGCTCCCGCCGCCGCTGATACTCTTATGAGATATTTTGTCGAATCGGGAACAAAACCTTCGGACTTTGACGTTATTGCAACGGGGGATCTGGGAATGGAAGGACATGAATTGACAAAACAACTCATGATGACTCAAAACGTTGTTATGGGAGATTGTTTTACGGATTGCGGACTTATGATATACGATATAAATAAACAGGATATGCATGCAGGCGGTTCAGGTTGTGGATGCAGTGCGTCTGTGACGGCAGGGCATTTCTGTCGCCTTCTTGAAAAGGGTGAAATAAAAAATATGCTTCTTATAGGAACGGGAGCTTTAATGAGCAAAACAAGTGCAAATCAGGGAAGGACTATACCTGCCGTGGCACATCTTGTAAGATTGGAGAGTATTTTGTGATATGGAATGGGTATGGGTTTTTCTGATAGGCGGAGCGCTTTGCGCCGTTGCACAGATATTTATCGACCTGACAAACGTTACCCCTGCGAGAATATTGGTGACGTACGTGGTAAGCGGTGTTATACTGACGGCTTTAGGACTTTATGACAAACTTGTGGATTTCGCTCAATCAGGTGCTACAATTCCCCTTACAGGATTTGGATATAGCCTTGCAAAAGGTGTTGAGAAAGCTGTTTCCGAAAACGGACTTCTCGGAGTTTTGCAAGGGGGGCTCACGGGTACTTCCGCGGGAATAGCCGCAACGGTGATTTTTGCGCTTCTGTGGTCACTTATTTTTAAAAGCAAAGAGAAATAGAAAAATGTATGTTTGCAAAAACAGCAAGTGTTAGCAAAAGTCAACATTTGCTGTTTTTGTTTATTTTTGTTCTGTAATCCTATACCTATCCCTAATCCTAATCCTAATCCTATCCCTATCCCTAATCCTAATCCTAATCCTAAACCTAATCCTAATGCGGAATGTCTTTAAAAGCAGAATGC
>JAZOCZ010000195.1:0-2565 GCA_045596755.1 Eubacteriales bacterium
ATTTAACTTGCTGGTAACTTGCCGGTAACTTGCAGAACAACAAAAAAGCGAAAGAAAAAGCACTAAACATCCGCAAAAAGCAAAAGTGAACACTATATATTGTGTTTATTTAACTTGCTGGTAACTTGCAGAAGGAACAAAAAAATCAGTTATTCGCTTTTTCCGAACAACTGAAAAAGCAACCTGTCGGAAATTTTTACGAGTTCACATAAATCAATACCAAAAAAATATCAGATAAGAGTAGGTTAAGAAAATGAATTTTAAGTTTAAAATTCAACAATATCAAACTGATGCAGTTGAAGCTGTTGCCCGTGTATTTGCAGGGCAAGGGCATTATGATAAAATCAGTTATATAAGAGATATTGGAAAAACAAAAAAAGAATACAACTATTTAGGCGACGTTGTTCACAAAGGTGATCAGAGGGCGTTGGCTTTTGATGAAGAAGACGAACTTTCTGATATTGGCTACAAAAACGAAGCGTTAGAGCTTTCTGACGATCAGCTTTTGCACAATATTCAGCAAATTCAAAATGAAAACAACATAAAAATGTCCTCATCACTTATAAAGTCCCTTGGGAGATGTTCTCTTGACATAGAGATGGAAACAGGTACGGGTAAAACCTACGTTTACATAAAAACCATCTTTGAATTAAACAAGCGTTACGGTTGGAGCAAATTTATTGTTGTGGTTCCCTCTATTGCCATTCGTGAAGGTGTAAAAAAATCCTTTGAGATTACATCGGATCACTTTATGGAGCATTACGGCAAAAAGGCTCGTTTCTTTGTGTATAACAGCTCAAACCTTAATCAGCTTGACAATTTCTCGTCCAGCTCAGGCATTAACGTTATGATAATCAACACTCAGGCGTTTGCCTCTTCTCTCAAAGAAGACGGCAAGTCCAAGGAAGCAAGAATCATTTACTCCAAGCGCGATGAATTTGGTTCCCGCCGTCCTATTGATGTAATTAAGGCGAACCGTCCTATTATTATTTTGGACGAGCCGCAAAAAATGGGTGGCGAAGTTACCCAAAAAGCACTTAAAAACTTTAATCCCCTTTTCAGCCTTAACTATTCTGCAACACACAAAACACAGCACAACCTTGTTTTCGTTCTCGATGCTTTAGAAGCTTTTAATCAAAAGCTTGTAAAAAGAATAGAAGTAAAAGGCTTTGAAATGAAGAATTTCCGTGGGACAGACAAATATCTTTATTTAGAAAAGATTATTCTGTCAACTAAAAAGCCGCCGGTGGCGAAAATTGAATTTGAAGTTTCATACAACAAAAGCATAAACAGAGAAACGAGAATCATAAACGTTGGTGATGACCTTTATTATATGTCAAACGAAATGGAGCAATACAGGGGCTACACCGTTTCAGAAATTGATTACACTCGCAACTGCGTTACATTCACAAACGGAATTACCATATATGCAGGCGACACAAGCGGAGACGTTTCTGAAAAGGACGTAAGGCGTATACAGATTCGTGAAACTATACTTTCCCACTTTGAAAAAGAAGAAAAGCTTTTCAAAAAGGGTATAAAAACGTTGTCTTTATTTTTCATTGATGAGGTTGCAAAATACCGCCAATATGATGAAGACGGAAACGAGATTCTTGGAGAATACGGTGTTATTTTTGAAGAAGAATACATAAAAATTCTGAATGACCATCCGACAATTTTTGATGATGATTATCAAAAATATTTGCGTTCTACGTTAGATAATATTTCTGCTATTCACAAAGGATATTTCAGCATTGACAAAAAGACCGGTAGAAGCATTGACAGTGCACTCAAAAAAGGCACAGAATTTTCTGATGACGTTCCTGCATATGAATTGATTTTGAAGAACAAAGAAAGACTTTTAAGCTTTGAAGAGCCTACAAGGTTTATTTTCTCCCACTCGGCACTTCGTGAAGGCTGGGACAACCCTAACGTTTTTCAGATATGCACGTTAAGACATTCTGACAGCAACACAGCCAAAAGGCAAGAGGTTGGACGAGGACTTCGACTTTGCGTTAATCAGCAAGGAAACCGCATGGACAAAGAAACCTGCGGAAGTGCTGTTCACGACATAAACGTTCTTACGGTTATTGCAAACGAAAGCTACAAAACCTTTGTTTCGGCATTACAAGCTGACATTAAAGAAGTGCTTTATGACAGACCACTTACTGCAACAAACGAATATTTCAAAGGCAAGTTTGTATCATCAAACGGAAATATGGTTGAAATTGATTCCAAAACCGCAGATGCTATTGAATTTTATCTTATTCAAAACGGCTACGTTGATTTCGACAGAAAGATAACAGAGAAATACAGAAACGATTTATCCTCGGGAACGTTAGCAGAGCTCCCCCCTGCCATTATCAACATCAGCGAAGGTGTTCACAAGCTGATTCAATCTGTTTACGATGAAAGCGTGCTTAAATCAATGATTTCCAACGGCAGAGACGTACAAACGCCCGACAATGCGTTAAATGACAACTTCCACAAAAAAGAGTTTCAGATTCTTTGGAATCACATAAACAAAAAATACGCCTACACCGTTGAATTCGACAGCGACGAGCT